>NZ_JBFTNJ010000025.1:0-42485 GCF_056397425.1 Arthrobacter sp. 05N33_2 | reverse complement strand
GTGGGCATTCAAACGCTTCTACGCCACGGAATCAGCCCGCAGAAACGCCCTCCCGGCATGGCTGCACCACTACAATCACCACAGGCCCCACACCGCAATCGGTGGCCACCCGCCCATCAGCCGCTTAACCAACCTCCCTGGGCAGTACACCTAGTCGGTCTCGGGCCCCGAGCAGTAGTGGCAGTCGTCGGGGCAGGAAGCGGCCCAGGGGTCCGTCCCGGACGCGGACCCGGACAGGATTTCCGGCTGCCGTGCCAGGGCCGTTGGCCGGTCAGTTGCCAGCATGGCCGGCTCCTTCGGGTTCTGCCACGCTCAGTTCAAAGCCGTCGGCAACGTGGAACAACTGACGGTGCCCGCCGTCGGAGAGCACCCATACGACGTCGCCGTCGGGCGTGCGGTTATCGACCAGGCCCGCGTGCTCAAGGCGGCCGCCACGGTGGAGGTGGACGGCGTCGCCGATCTCGACATCGTCCCAATGGGCGGCGCTGCCGGAAGGCCGGTTTTTCTGCAAGGTCATGAGGAGTCCTGAACGGTCACGGGGAAACGAGGATGTGACCCAGCTAACCGCGGAATGGCCCCCCGCCTCAATGGTCAAGTGAATGAGACACTGACTTACTGTTGTGCACAAGTCCAGGGCCGGAAGTTCAGGGCAAGAGCCCGGGCAGAACTCCGGACACTAGGCGGCCGTCTACGTGTCCGTGCGGGCGGCTCGGCGGGTCAGCCAGGCAAAGGTGGGCGGAGGGGGCGGCGGGACAGCCGCTGGCCCGGCCGCCGTGCGCCCCGAGGTGCCCCCCGCTGCCGCGCGGCGCCGGCGCAGCTCCAGGGCGAGGCTCTCCTGGCCGCGGGCCATCGCCCAGCGGTGGTTGGCGGCGAAGGCCGGCTTTAGCAGCCAGCTCAGCCGCCGCAGCAGGGGCTTCGCGGTACTGACGCGCCAGTCGTAGGTGATGACCGTTTCCGGCCCGTCCGGCTCGAAGGTCCAGCGGCCGGTGCCGTTCAGATCGCCTGCCGCGGTGAGGGCGAAGCCGCGGGCCGTGACGGGCTCTGTAACCGTGAGGGTCCAGCGGAGCGTATAGGGCAGCCAGCCCTTCGTGTAGAGGCGTACAGGTCTGTGCATTCCGGGCCCGGGCTCCGGGCCGCCGGCCACGGGCTCGACGCTGAGATAGACGGAAGGCCACCAGCGCGGCATGGCCGTGGCGTCGCCCAGGACGGCCGCGACCTCCTCCGGCGTGCCCGCCACGCGCCAGACGGTCCGGAACTCATAATCTGTGCTGCCCATCGGGGCCTCCTTTCAGCCCTGCGTGGATGCCCTCACTATCAATTCGGGCGGAAAGACCACCTGGGTGGGTGCAAAGCCGTCCTCCGATGCCGCCTCCCGGAGCAACAGTTCCAGCGCGGTGGAGCCGATGAGGGCGCTGGGCTGCCGGATGGAGGACAGCGGCACGACGGCGGCSGCGGCGAACTCTATGTCGTCGTAGCCGATCAGGGCTATCTCCTGCGGCACCTTGACGCCGCCCATGAGCATCAGGCCCTGCAGGGCACCCACGGCAAGCAGGTCGTTGGCTGCAAAGATCGCATCCGGGCGTTCGGCTTCGGGCCGGGCCTGGATGGACTCGCCGGCCGCCCTGCCCGAAAGCACGGTCAGGGATTCCGTGGCGATGACCTCCAGCGTTGCACCCGCAACGGCGTCGATGGCCTTCCGCGCCCCCGCCAAACGGTCCGCTACCTGCCGGATGCTTGCCGGTCCGCCGACAAACGCGATCCGCCGCCTGCCCAGCGACAACAGGTGGGCCGCAGCCATCTCCCCGCCCGCCAGGTCGTCCACGGCCACGGAGGAGAAGCTCGTGTTCTCTGTCTGCCGGTCCACGAGCACTGTAGGGATGCCCCGGCGCCGGAGCTGCTCCAGCCGGGGAATCACATTTCCTACCGGGGACAGCAGCACGCCCCGCACGCGCTGCTGCTCAAAGAGGTCCAGATACGCGGATTCCCGGCCCTCGTCCTCGTTGCTGTTGCCGACGAGGACGGTGAAGTTCTCCGCGGCGGCGCGGTCCTCCGCGCCCCGGGCCAGATCCGAGAAGAAGGGGTTGGCAGCGTCCAGGACCACCAGGCCGATGCTGTGGCTCATGCCCGCGCGCAACTGGCGCGCGGCGTCGTTCCGGACGAAGCCGAGCTTGTCGATGGCGGACTGGACCCTCAGGGTAACTTCCGCGGAAACCTTCTGCGGCCGGTTCAGCACATTGGAGACCGTCCCCACCGAGACGCCGGCCAGTGCCGCGACGTCCTTGACGCTCGCTGAAACCATTTCCTGTGCTCCTGAAGGTGGACGCCGCAGCCCCTGGGGCCAGGCGGCGCGTACGCAAAATAGTCACTTCAGGATACCCGTCCGGGGTCCACTTTGAACCCTTTCATTGAAACGAATCAAAAGCAGCGTCACGAATGCCTGACGTCAGTTGACGTGTTGATTTGAAGACCTTATGATTCAAATCACAACTCGTTATGAAACGATTCATTGCAGTGTTCACTAAGCCCCAAAGGTGCGGTCAATTTTATGCAGCAGACACACAGTTCCCGGTCCGGCCCCGCTGAGGGGGAGCAGGTTCYGGTCCTCTCGCTCTCCCACGCAGCCAAGACCTTCGGCCCGGTGGTCGCCCTGGCCGACGGCACCATCCACATCGAGGCTGGCGAAATCCACGCACTCGTCGGCGAGAACGGCGCCGGCAAGTCCACGCTGGTGAAAATCCTCGCAGGCCTGCACCACCCCGATTCCGGCGACTTCCAGGTGGCCGGCCAGAGCGTCCAGTTCCGCAATGTTGCCGAGAGCAAGGACGCCGGAATCTCGGTCATCTACCAGGAACCCACGCTCTTCCCCGACCTGAGCGTCGCGGAGAACATTTTCATCGGCCGCCAGCCCAAGGGCCGCTTCGGGCTCATCAGCAAAGCGACCATGGTCAGGGAGGCGCGCAAGCTGTTCGAGCGGCTCGGCGTTCCGATCGACCCGACCCGCATCGCCGAAGGCCTGTCCATCGCGGACCAGCAGATCATTGAAATCGCCAAGGCCATTTCGCTGGACGCCAAAGTCCTGGTGATGGACGAGCCCACGGCCGCCCTCAGCGGCGTCGAGGTGGAACGGCTGTTCGCCGTGGCCCGGAGCCTCCGGGACCGCGGGACCGGCATCCTCTTCATTTCGCACCGTTTCGACGAAGTCTTTGACCTGTGCGACCGCATCACCGTGATGCGGGACGGCCGGTACATCTCCACCCACCGCACGGCCGACGTCACCGTCGAGCAGATCGTTCGCGAGATGGTGGGCCGCGACATTGGCGCCCTGTTCCCCAAGACCCCTGCCGAGATCGGCGACGTGGTCCTGAAAGTGGACGGCCTCAGCCGCGCCGGGGTGTTCCGCGATATCAGCTTCGAGGTCCGCGCCGGGGAAATCGTTGCCTTGGCCGGCCTCGTCGGCGCCGGCCGCACAGAGGTGGCCCGTGCCGTATTCGGAATCGACCCMTACGACGCCGGCGATATCACCTTCGACGGACGCAAGCTCAGGCCGAGGAATCCCCAGATGGCCATCACCGCCGGCATGGGCTTCGTGCCGGAGGACCGCCGCAAGCAGGGCCTCGTGATGGACCTGTCCGTGGCCCGGAACGTCACGCTCACGCTGCGCAACAAGTACACGACGGCGGGCCTGATCAACGGGGGCGCGGAGCGGCGCGCGGCCCAGGAATGGAGCAAACGGCTCCAGGTCAAGACCGGCTCGCAGGAGTACGCCGTCTCCACGCTCTCCGGCGGCAACCAGCAAAAGGTGGTGCTCGCCAAGTGGCTGGCCACGGACCCCCGGCTGCTGATCATCGACGAGCCCACCCGCGGCATCGACGTCGGCACCAAGAGCGAGGTCCACCGGCTCATATCGGACCTCGCCGGGCGCGGGATCGCGATCCTGATGATCTCCTCCGAACTGCCCGAGGTCCTCGGCATGGCGGACCGCGTCCTGGTCATGCGCGAAGGCCGGATCACCGCCGAACTCGACCGTGCCGATGCGAACCCCGAATCGGTCATGCACGCCGCCACGTCTTCCGCAGGAGGAACCCTGTGAGCTCAGCTCTGGACCACAAGAACGCAACGACGCCGGCACCCGACGCCGGAGCCCGGGGCGCCGTCGCCTCGCTGCTGCGGATGCGCGAACTCCCCGTGCTGATTGCGCTGGCACTGCTGGTACTCGTCACCTACCTGATCAACCCGCTGTTCCTCACCGCGCAGGGCGTGAAGGACCTGCTGCTCAACGCCACGATCATCATGATTCTGGCGGTGGGGCAAACCCTGCTGATCATCACCAGGAACATCGACCTTTCCGTCGGCTCCATGCTGGGGCTGGTCGCCTTCGGCACCGGCTCCCTTTTCTCGGCCATGCCCGACGTGCCGATCATCGCAGTCTTTGTGATCGGCATGGCCTTCGGGGCGCTGCTGGGCGCCGTCAACGGCGCCCTGGTCACCCTCGCCAAAGTGCCCGCCCTGGTCATCACCCTCGGGACGCTTTACGTGTACCGCGGCCTGAACAACGCCTGGGCCGGCGGCAAGCAGTACTTCGCCGGCGACCGTCCGGAGGAGTTCGGCGCCCTCTCGGTGAACACCTTTCTGGGGTTCCCCGTCATCACGCTGCTGGCCATCGTCGTCGTAATCGCCGTCGCCATCTACATGTCCGGCACCCGCCCGGGCCGTGACCTGTACGCCATCGGCTCGGACCCGGACGCGGCCACCGCCTTCGGCATCAAGGTCTCCAAGCGCGTGTTCCTCGCGTTCCTGGCCAACGGCGCGCTCGCCGGCCTGGCCGGTGTGCTTTACGCCAGCCGCTTCAACTCCGTCGGCGCCACCACCGGCACGGGGATGGAACTGACCGTGGTGGCGGCCGCCGTCGTCGGTGGTGTGGCCATCTTCGGCGGCAGCGGATCGGTGACCGGGGCCGCGCTCGGCGCCGTCCTCCTGACCACCATCACCAGCTCCCTGACTGCCCTGCGGGTGGACAAATTCTGGCAGCAGGCGATCGTCGGCGTGCTGATCCTCACCGCCATCATCATCGACCGCGTGGCCAGCCTGCGCACAGCCAAGAAACTGCGGATTAGCGAGGCTCGCAATGTCTGAAACCACGTCCACCACCAGCACGGCGCCGGCTCCCGTGGCTGACAACACCAAGCCGCTGGCCAGCGAACCGAAGGGCCGGACCGGGGCCGCGCGAATCCTGATGGGCCGTGACGCGGTCACCATCTACGCCCTGATTGCTTTCCTGATCTACGCCGCCATCGCCATCCCGCGCTTCGCCTCGCCGGTCACCACCGGCTTCCTGCTCCTGGACGTGATCCCGGTCCTGCTGATTGCCATGCCGATGACGCTGATCATCATCACGGGCGAAATCGACTTGTCCGTGGCCAGCACCGCTGGCCTGACCAGCGCCCTGATGGGCGTCCTCTGGGCCGGCGGGACGGACATCTGGCTGGCCCTGGCAATCAGCCTGCTGGCAGGCATTGCCGCCGGCATGTTCAACGGCTTCCTGATCGCGGTCCTCGGACTGCCCTCCCTGGCGGTCACCATCGGCACCCTGGCGTTGTTCCGAGGCCTGGCCCTGGTCATCATCGGCGACAACGCCGTGGCCAACTTCCCCAAGGCGCTGACCGCCTTCTTCACCTCCAAAATCGGCGGCACCGGCATCCCCACGGTGATGATCGGCGTCGTGGTGGTGATGGTCTTCTTCGGCGTGCTGCTGCACTTCACACCGTTCGGACGCGGCCTCTATGCGATGGGCTACAGCAAGGAAGCCGCCAGCTTCGTCGGGATCAACGTCGCCCGCAGCAAGTTCTGGCTGTACGTCGGGTCCGGCGCCGTTTCGGCTCTCGCCGGCATCTACTGGACGCTGCGCTACACAAGCGCCCGCAGCGACAACGCTTCCGGCCTGGAACTGGCCGTCATCGCCGCCGTCCTGCTCGGCGGCGTGTCGATCTTCGGCGGCAAGGGCTCCATCCCCGGCGTCATCGCCGGCGTCCTGCTGATCGGCACGCTCAACTACGCCCTCCGCCTGGCCCGGGTGTCCGACGTCGTCCTCATCACGGTGACCGGACTGCTGCTGATCCTCTCAGTGGTGGCGCCGAGCATCGGCTCCGCCATCAGGCAATGGCGGCACACCCGCCGCGTCCGCCGAAGTTTCACCCGCAAGGCCACCTGAAATCTGCACACCACAACAAACCGCGCCCGCCTGGGACCGGCTGTACCGACCGCACGAAGGAAAAGGGAAGAACAATGATGTTGAACCGCAAGAACAAGGGCCGGACCGGCCGACTGGGAAGCATGGTGGCCATCACCGCCGTGGCCGCACTGGCGCTGACAGCCTGCAACAGCGGCTCTGCATCCTCGACCGACACCAGCAGCCCCTCGGCAGGCGGCGGGGACCAGAAGATCACCTTCATCCCCAAGCAGCTGAACAACCCGTACACGGACGTTGTTCTGGGCGGCGGCAAGAAGGGCGCCACTGAGGCAGGATTCGCCTCCTCGCAGGTCGTCGGACCGCTGGAAGCCTCCGCCTCCAGCCAGGTTTCGTTCATCAACGCCGAGACGCAGGCCGGCACGAACGTCATCGCGATTGCCGCCAATGACCCCGACGCTGTCTGCACCGCCCTCGGCGAAGCCCGTTCCGCAGGCGCCAAGATCGTCGCGTTCGACTCGGATACCAATCCCGACTGCCGCGACATCTTCATCAGCCAGGTCGTCGCCAAGGACGTTGCCTTGATCCAGACCAAGCTGATTTCCGAGCAGATCGGCGGCAGCGGCGAGATCGCCATCCTGTCCGCCACCGCCAACGCCACCAACCAGAACGAGTGGATCAAGTACATGGAGGAGGAGCTCGCCTCCAACCCCGCGTACAAGGACATCAAGCTTGTGGCCAAGGTCTACGGCGATGACAACGACACCAAGTCCTTCCAGGAAGCCCAGGGCCTCATGCAGGCCCACCCGAACCTGAAGGGCATCATCTCGCCCACCACGGTGGGCATCGCGGCTACCGCCCGGTACCTCTCAACGTCCGCGTACAAGGGCAAGGTTGCCCTCACCGGGCTCGGGCTGCCGAATGAAATGCGGCCTTTCGTGAAGGACGGCACCGTCAAGGAGTTCGCCCTCTGGGATCCGGCACAGCTCGGCTACGTGGCGGCGTTCGCCGGCAAGGCCCTCAAGGACGGCAAGATCACCGGCGCCGAAGGGGATACCTTCACCGCCGGCGAACTGGGTGAACGCAAGGTCGAAAAGGGTGGCCTGGTGATCGTCGGCCCGCCGACGGTCTTCAACGCCGAGAACATCGACAAGTACAACTTCTGATCCGTTCCTGACCCATCCCGAGCGGCCGGGCGGGCCGCCGACAGCCCGCCCGGCACCTCGTCCCTTCCACCCACCCGTTCCACTTCACCGGTGCCGCAGCACCGGGCCCACGGCGTCTACTCCACAGCCGTGCCCGGAAACCACGTTCCGGAGCCCCAGATCCCCCCTTTTCATGCCGGAAGGCCCCCACATGAACCAGAAACAACCGGCAGACCGGCTGCTGCAACCGCACCGGCGCCGCCCCACCCGCATCGGGCTGGTCTCCGGCGGTCTCGGCGCCTACTGGCCCCAGTTCCCGGAGCTGCTGCCGCAGCTGCGGGAGTCCGTCCGCTACGTCACCGGCCGCTTC
Source organism: Arthrobacter sp. 05N33_2 (assembly GCF_056397425.1). Lineage (NCBI taxonomy): Bacteria > Bacillati > Actinomycetota > Actinomycetes > Micrococcales > Micrococcaceae > Arthrobacter > Arthrobacter sp. 05N33_2. Next base: position 34,786 of record NZ_JBFTNJ010000025.1, on the reverse strand, counting down.
CAGGAGCTCGACGCCGACGTCGTCGACACCGGCTTCATCTCCGACGCGCAGGAGGCCGCCGCGGCCGGCGAAAAGCTCCGCGTCGCCGACTGCGACCTCATCGTCATCTTCCTCACCACGTACCTGACGTCCTCCATGGTCCTGCCCATCGCCCAGCGCGCGAAGACCCCCGTTCTGGTGATCGACCTGCAGCCAACCGAAGCGATGGACCACGCCAACTTTGACACCGGCAAGTGGCTGGCCTACTGCGGCCAGTGCCCGGTGCCGGAGGTCGCCAACGTCTTCCGCCGGGCCGGGATCGATTTCCGCTCAGTCTCGGGGCACCTTAAGCAGGAGTCCGCCTGGGAGCGGATCACCGCGTGGGTCCACGCCGCCGGCGTCCGCGCCCGGCTCCGCAATGCCCGGCACGGGCTCATGGGCCACCTCTATCCGGGCATGCTGGATGTCGCCACCGACCTCACCACCGTGTCCACCACCTTCGGCTCGCACGTGGAGGTGCTCGAATTCGATGACCTCCGCGAACGGGTCAACGCCGTCACGGAGGCGGAGGTGACCGAACGGCTCGGGCTCGCCCGCGAACTTTTCGTTGTGGATGACTCCGTGAACGACGACGACTTCGCGTGGGGCGCGAAGGTGTCCGTCGGCCTGGACCGCCTTGTGGAGGACTTCGACCTCGACTCCGTGGCCTACTATCACCGCGGACTGGCAGGCGAACAGCACGAACGGCTCGGCGCCGGGATGATCCTGGGCTCCTCCATCCTGACGGCCCGGGGCATCCCGATGGCCGGCGAGTTCGAGCTGCGGACCTCCATCGCCATGCTGGCGGCCCAGGCGATCGGCGCCGGGGGATCATTTACCGAGATCCAGGCCCTGAACTTCCTCGACAACGTGGTCGAAATGGGACACGACGGCCCGGCCCACCTGGCCGTGTCCGCCCAGGACCCGCTCCTGCGCGGGCTCGGCATCTACCACGGCAAACGCGGCTGGGGCGTCTCGGTCGAATTCGATGTTCGCCGCGGCCCCGTCACCACTTTCGGCCTCGGCCAGGACCCGGACGGAAGCTACGTGTTCGTCACCTCCGAGGGCGAGGTGGTTCCCGGCCCGCTCCTGCAGATCGGCAACACGACCTCCCGGGTGGACTTCGGCGGGGACCCCGGGCTCTGGGTGGACGTCTGGAGCCAGACCGGAATCGGCCACCACTGGGCCCTGTGCGTCGGCCACCGCGCCGCCGACATCAAGGCCGCCGCATCCCTGCTGGGCATCGAACACCGCCACGTGGTGCTCTCATGAGCACGCAACGCGTCTGCTTCCAGCTCCAGGTCAAGCCTGCGCTGATCGGGGAATACACCCGCCGGCACGCCGCCGTCTGGCCGGAGATGCTCCGGGCCCTGACGGCCTCGGGCTGGAACAACTACTCACTCTTCCTCCGGCCCGACGGGCTCCTGATCGGCTACTTCGAAACGGACAGCCTGACCGAAGCCCAGGCCCGGATGGCAGCCACTGACGTCAACGCCCACTGGCAGGCCGACATGGCCGGCTTCTTCGACGACCTCGCCGGAGCGCCGGACCAAGGCTTCCTCCAGCTCACCGAAATCTTCAATCTCGAGGACCAGTTGTCCGCAGCAAACGCCGCCGGGGACAACCACCAACCGCAGAAGGAACAACCATGAACACCACAGAAACGGCCCTGGGCCGCCTCGGGGAACTCGCCATCGAGGTCCCGTCCTGGGCCTACGGCAACTCCGGCACCCGCTTCAAGGTGTTCGGCACTCCCGGCACCCCGCGCACGGTCCACGAGAAGCTGGCCGACGCCGCGAAGGTCCACGAACTCACCGGACTCGCGCCCACCGTGGCGCTGCACATCCCCTGGGACAAGGTGGATGATTACGCGGCCCTGAAGGAGTTCGCGGCGGAGCTCGGCGTGGGACTCGGCACCATCAACTCCAACACCTTCCAGGACGACGAGTACAAGTTTGGTTCCCTGACCTCCTCGAACCCTGCGGTCCGCCGCCGCGCGATCGACCACCACCTCGAGTGCCTGGAGATCATGAACGCCACGGGCTCGCGGGATCTGAAGATCTGGCTCGCGGACGGCACCAACTACCCGGGCCAGGACGACATGCGCGGCCGGCAGGACCGCCTGGCCGAGTCGCTGCAGGAAATCTACGCGGCCCTGGGCGACGAGCAGCGCCTGGTGCTGGAGTACAAGTTCTTCGAGCCGGCTTTCTACCACACCGACGTTCCGGACTGGGGTACCTCCTACGCCCAGACACTGGCCCTGGGCGAGAAAGCCTTTGTCTGCCTCGACACCGGCCACCACGCCCCCGGCACCAACATCGAGTTCATCGTCATGCAGCTGCTGCGTCTGGGCAAGCTCGGCTCCTTCGACTTCAACTCCCGCTTCTACGCGGATGATGACCTGATCGTCGGTGCGGCGGATCCCTTCCAGCTCTTCCGCATCATGCACGAGGTCATCCGCGGCGGCGGGTTCGGTAAGTCCGCAGGAGAGAATTCAGCCGTCGCCCTGATGCTGGACCAGTGCCACAACCTGGAGGAAAAGATCCCGGGCCAAATCCGGTCCGTGCTCAATGTCCAGGAAATGACCGCCCGCGCCCTGCTGATCGACACCGACGCGCTGGCCGAGGCCCAGCGCAGCGGCGACGTCCTGGCCGCCAACGGCATCTTCAACGATGCCTTTTACACCGATGTCCGCCCCGCGCTGGCGCATTGGCGTGAATCCCGCGGCCTGCCCGCGGACCCGATGGCCGCCTTCAAGGCCAGCGGTTACCAGAAGAAGATCAACGAGGACCGCGTCGGCGGCCACCAGGCCGGATGGGGCGCTTAAATAATGACCAATAAGACTGTTGAAGAACTGATCTCCCGTTCGAACCGCCTCGGCGCGGACAAGCGGAACACCAACTTCGCCGGCGGCAACACCTCCGCCAAGGGCACCGAAAAGGACCCCGTGACCGGCGACGACGTCGAGCTCCTGTGGGTCAAGGGCTCCGGCGGTGACCTGGGCACGCTGAAGGCCGAGGGCCTTGCCGTGCTGCGGCTGGACCGGCTGCAGGCGCTCAAGAACGTGTACCCCGGCGTCGAGCGTGAAGACGACATGGTCGCCGCGTTCGATTACTGCCTGTTCGGCAAGGGCGGCGCCGCCCCCTCGATCGACACCGCCATGCATGGCCTGATCGATGCCGCGCACGTGGACCACCTGCACCCGGACTCCGGCATCGCCCTCGCCACGGCCGCCGACGGCGAGGCCCTGACCAAGGAGATCTTCGGCGAGAAAGTGGCCTGGGTGCCGTGGCGGCGCCCCGGCTTCCAGCTCGGCCTGGACATCGCCGCGATCAAGGACGCCAACCCTCAGGCCGTCGGAACCATTCTGGGCGGCCACGGCATCACCGCCTGGGGCGCCACCAGCGAGGAAGCCGAAGCCAACTCGCTGTGGATCATCGAGCAGGCCGAGGAGTACATCAAGGACCACGGAAAGAACGAACCGTTCGGTCCCAAGCTGCCCGGCTACGCCGCCCTCCCGGAAACCGAGCGCCGCGCGAAGGCCGCCGCCCTGGCCCCCGTGATCCGCGGCCTCGCCTCGACGGACAAGCCGCAGCTCGGGCACTTCAGCGACCACCCCGCCGTCCTGGCGTTCCTGGAAAGCGCCGAACACCCGCGGCTCGGGGCCCTGGGCACGTCCTGCCCGGACCACTTCCTGCGCACCAAGGTCAAGCCGCTGGTCCTGGACCTGCCCGCCGACGCCCCGGTTGAAGACTCTGTGGCCCGGCTGAAGGAACTCCACGCCGCCTACCGCGAGGACTACCAGGGGTATTACGACCGGCACGCGACCCCGGACAGCCCCGCCCTGCGCGGCGCGGACCCGGCGATTGTGCTGGTGCCCGGCGTGGGCATGTTCTCTTTCGGCGCGAACAAGCAGACCGCCCGGGTGGCGGGGGAGTTCTACCTCAACGCCATCAACGTCATGCGCGGCGCCGAAGCCGTCTCCACCTATGCCCCGATCGAGGAAGCCGAGAAGTTCCGGATCGAATACTGGGCCCTGGAGGAAGCCAAACTGGCCCGGATGCCCAAGCCGAAATCCCATGCCGGCCGGATCGCCCTGGTGACCGGGGCGGCGTCGGGCATCGGCAAAGCGATCGCCACCCGCTTCGCCGCCGACGGCGCGTGCGTGGTCATCGCTGACCTGAACCTGGACAACGCCCGGTCCGTGGCCGCGGAACTCGGCGGCGCCGACGTCGCCATCGGCGTCCAGGCCGACGTCACCGACGAAGCCCAGATCGCCGCCGCCATCCAGGAAGCCGTCCTGGCCTTCGGCGGACTGGACCTGGTGGTCAACAACGCGGGGCTCTCCATCTCCAAGCCGCTGCTGGAAACCACGGAAAAGGACTGGGACCTCCAGCACAACGTCATGGCCAAGGGCTCGTTCCTGGTGGCCAAGGCGGCCGCGCAGGTGATGATCGGCCAGGAGATGGGCGGGGACATCATCTACATCTCCTCCAAGAACTCCGTGTTCGCCGGCCCGAACAACATCGCCTACTCCGCCACCAAGGCAGACCAGGCCCACCAGGTCAGGCTCCTCGCCGCGGAACTGGGCGAGTACGGGATCCGGGTCAACGGCATCAACCCCGACGGCGTGGTCCGCGGCTCCGGGATCTTCGCCGGCGGCTGGGGCGCCAAGCGCGCCGCCGTCTACGGCGTGCAGGAAGAGGAACTGGGCAAGTACTACGCCCAGCGCACCCTGCTCAAGCGCGAAGTGCTGCCCGAAAACGTGGCCAACGCCGCCGCCGTGCTCACCGGCAGCGAGCTCTCCCACACCACGGGGCTCCACATCCCCGTGGACGCTGGCGTGGCCGCGGCCTTCCTGCGATGAGCCTTCCTGCGATGAACGCGGTGCCACCAGCGGATACCGCACCCAGCGGCGGTTTGTACGCCGGGAATGTCGTAGCCGGCAGTGCTTTTGCCGCAATCGACATCGGTGCGTCCTCGGGCCGGGTCATCCTGGGCCGGGTCGCGGGCAGTCCCGGTGGGGCGAGGGCCGAGCTGGAGACCGTGCACCGGTTCCCCAACGGGGTCAAGGAGCTCGACGGCGGCCTCCGCTGGGACTTCGACGCGCTGTTCGCCGAGGTCCTCGCCGGGCTCGCGGCCGCCGCCACGACGGCCGCGGCCCGCGGCGAGAGCATCGCCAGCATCGGGATCGACACCTGGGCCGTGGACTACGGGCTGGTCAACGACGCCGGTGAACTGGTCGCGGCGCCGTTCAGCTACCGCGACGGCCGGTCTCATGCCGCCATCTCCCAGGTCCACGAAAAACTCGATCCGGCCCGGCTCTACGCCACCACCGGGCTGCAGTTCCTGCCGTTCAACACGATCTACCAGCTCGCCACGGAGCCGGCCCTGGAGGGGCTGCAGGCGCTGCTCATCCCGGACCTCATCGGGTTCCTGCTCACCGGCCAGCGCCGCACCGAGGCCACCAACGCCTCCACCACCGGGCTCTTCGACGCCGTCGCGGGGGAGTGGGCCACGGAGTTCCTCACCGCCCTGGACCTACCCACGAACCTGTTCCCGCCGCTGATCCAGCCCGGCGAGACCATCGGCACCCTCACCAAGGACATCGCGGGACGCCTGGGACTTCCCGAAACCACGGCCGTGGTGGCCGTCGGCTCGCACGACACCGCCTCGGCCGTCGCCGCCGTACCGGCGGACGCCGGACGTGCTGGCGCCGGAGGTGCTAACGAGAATTTCGCCTACGTCTCCTCCGGCACGTGGTCTCTGGTCGGCGTCGAACTGTCCCACCCGGTCCTGACCGAGGCCAGCCGGACCGCGAACTTCACCAACGAACGCGGCGTGGACGGCACCATCCGCTACCTGCGCAACGTCGGCGGCCTCTGGCTGCTCAGCGAATGCCAGCGCACCTGGGCCGCCGAAGGCTACCGGCCGGGGCTCGAGGAACTGCTCGACGCGGCCGCGACTCTTCCGCCCGGCGGCCCGGTCATCAACGCCGACGACCCCTGTTTCATCGCTCCGGACAACATGCCCGAACGGATCCGGGGCGCGGTCCGGAACACCGGCGCTGTCTTGCCGGAGCATCCCGCGCACATCGTGCGGTGCATCCTGGACAGCCTTGCCGCCGGCTACGCCCGGACCATCGCCGACGCCGAACGGCTCGCGGACGTCCGGGCCGGCGTCGTGCACATTGTGGGCGGCGGATCCCAGAACCGGCTCCTGTGCCAGCTCACCGCCGACGCCACCGGCAAACGCGTGATCGCCGGACCCGTGGAAGCCACGGCCCTGGGCAACGTCCTGGTCCAGGCCCGCGCCGCCGGCGTGCTCAGCGGCGGGCTGGGGGAGCTGCGCGCCGTGGTGCGTGCCTCCCAGCACCCGGCGGAGTACGTGCCCTCAGCCCGGGCCGCACACCAGAGTGTCGTCCCCAGCGGAGGTGCCCAGTGAGGATCGCGCTTTTCGCCACGTGCATCGTTGACGCCATGTACCCGGCCACGGCCCGCGCCACGGTGTCCATCCTGGAACGCCTCGGCCACGAGGTCATCTTTCCGGCCGGCCAGGCCTGCTGCGGGCAGATGCACGTCAACAGCGGCTACCTCAAGGAAGCGCTGCCCGTCGTCGCCAACCATGTGAAGGCCTTCGAAGAAGATGAGTACGACGTCGCCGTCGCACCTTCCGGTTCGTGTGTCGCCTCGGTGAAGCACCAGCACCCCATGGTCGCCCGCCGCTGCGGGGACGCCGGGCTGGAAGCCCGGGCCGCCGCCGTCGGAGCCAAAACCTACGAGCTCTCCCAGCTCCTGGTGGATGTCCTGGGCGTCACCGACGCAGCGGCGCAGCTGGGCTCGTACTTCCCGCACCGGATCACCTACCACCCCAGCTGCCACGGCATGCGCCTGCTCCGGCTCGGCGACCGCCAACTGGACCTGTTGCGCTCGGTCGGCGGCATCGAACTGGCCGAACTGCCCGAGGCCGACCAGTGCTGCGGCTTCGGCGGCACCTTCTCGATGAAGAACGCGGACGTCTCCTCGGCGATGCTGGCGGACAAGACCGCCAACATCTGCGGCACGGGCGCGGAACTTTGCGCCGGCGGCGACGCGTCCTGCCTGATGCACATCGGCGGCGGACTGTCCCGGCAGGGCACCGGCGTCACCACGATGCACTTCGCCGAGATCCTGGCCAGCACCCTCGAGAATCCCGCCGCCGTCTCCGGCGACGTCCGCCTCACCACCGGAAGGACCGCGCGATGAGCGGCACATTCCTGGGGATGCCGTCCCTGCCGGTCTTCGGCATCGGCAACCTGCACGAACACGAGCCCTTCCCGAAAGCCGCCCGCCGCGAGCTCGGCAACACCCAGCTGCGGGCCAACCTCGGCCACGCCACCCGGACCATCCGGGACAAGCGGCTGGCCGTCGTGTCCGAACTCCCCGACTGGGAGGAGCTGCGCGAGGCGGGCCGGGCGATCAAGGAATCCGTCATGGCCCGGCTGCCGGAACTGCTCGAAGAGTTCGAGGCGAACTTCACCGCCCGAGGCGGGACCATCCACTGGGCCCGGGACGCCGGCGAAGCCAACAGCATTGTCGCCGCCCTCATCCGGGACCAGGGCGCCGACGAGGTGGTCAAGGTCAAGTCCATGGCCACGCAGGAAATCGGCCTCAACGAATACCTCGAAGAACAGGGCATCGCGGCTTACGAGACCGACCTCGCCGAGCTCATCGTCCAGCTGGACCACGACAAGCCCAGCCACATCCTGGTCCCGGCCATCCACAAGAACCGCAGCCAGGTCCGGGACATCTTCCTGCGCGAAATGGAGGGGGTGGACCCGGAGCTGACCAACGAGCCGGCCCGCCTCGCCGCGGCCGCCCGGGCACACCTGCGCCGCAAGTTCCTCAGCGCCAAGGTGGCCGTGTCCGGCGCGAACTTCGCCCTCGCAGACTCCGGGACCCTGGCCGTCGTCGAGTCCGAAGGCAACGGGCGCATGTGCCTGACGCTGCCGGAAACGCTCATCACTGTCATGGGCGTCGAAAAACTGCTGCCCGGCTGGGAGGACCTCGAAGTGTTCATGCAGCTGCTCCCGCGGTCCTCAACGGGCGAGCGGATGAACCCCTACACCTCGCTGTGGACCGGCGTCACTCCTGACGACGGGCCGCAAAACGTCCATCTGGTCCTGCTGGATAACGGACGCAGCGCCGCCCTGGCCGACGAAATGGGCCGCTCCGCGCTGCACTGCATCCGTTGCAGCGCCTGCATGAACGTGTGCCCCGTCTACGAACGCACCGGCGGGCACGCCTACGGATCCACCTACCCGGGCCCGATCGGCGCGATCCTGTCCCCGCTGCTGACTGGGATCACGGCCGAGGAGAACAACTCCCTGCCCTATGCTTCCTCCCTGTGCGGCGCCTGCTACGACGCCTGCCCGGTGAAGATCAACATCCCGGACATCCTGGTGCACCTGCGCGGCGAGGACGTGGACAGCAAACGCGGCAAGCGCGGGAAGCGTGGGAGGGAGCGGCTGCCGAGCCAGATGGACCTGGGCATGAAGGCGGCCTCCTGGGCGCTGTCCTCCGGAAAGAATCTCGGCCTCGTGGAGAAGGCGCTGCCGCTGGGACGGATTGCCGCCGGACCGGACCGGAAAATCACCAAACTGCCCGGCATCGCCGCCGGCTGGACCCAAAGCCGGGACATCCCCGCACCGCCCGCACAGTCCTTCCGGCAGTGGTGGGACAAGGAACACCGGGCCGCCGGACCCGGTGCCCCCGGCACGGAGACCGCCGGCCCAGGATCAGCCGGAACAGAGGAGAACCCGTGAGCGCGCGCGCAGAAATACTCGACCGGATCCGGGCGGCCCTCCGGGACGCCCCGGCAGTACCGGAGGTGCCCCGCGACTACCGGCGCTCCTCCGGGCTGGGCGGAGAAGAGCTCATCGAGCTGCTGACAGACCGGCTCCTCGACTACAAGGCGAATGTCTTCATCGAGGAAGCCGCCGCGGTGCCCCAGCGGCTCGCCGCGCTCCTCGAGGGCACCGGCCGCTACGCTGTGCCACACGGTCTGGACCAGGCGCTGTTCTCGGAGGCGGACGCTCACGACGGCGGCTCCGGCCGCCGCGTCACCGACGCCCCCGGGCAGCGGCTCAGCGTCGAGGAGCTCGACGGGATCGACGCCGTCGTCACCGGCAGCGCCGTCGCCGTCGCCGAAACCGGCACCATCATCCTCGATGCCGCACCGGACCAGGGGCGCCGGGTCATCAGCCTCGTCCCGGACCGGCACATCTGCATCGTCGGGGCCGGGGACATTACCGCCATCCTGCCGGAGGCCCTCCGCCGGCTCGACGGCACCCGCCCGCAGACCTGGATCAGCGGTCCCAGCGCCACCAGCGACATCGAACTCGAACGCGTCGAAGGCGTCCACGGCCCGCGGACCCTGGACGTCGTGATCGTCCGGAGGTAGGCGGGAGACCGGGGCCCCGGAAAGTCGTTTGCCCCGATCACTCAGAGGAAACTCATGGTCTTCTCAGCAGGGAGTTGAACCATGGAAGCATGTACCTAGTCGACCCCAGAGCCTATGCGCATCGCCTAATGCACCCTGGCGCCTGGTTCCGCGCGACAATCCGCCGGCACGTCCCCGCAAGCGACCACGCCCGCGACCAGCAGCCCACGCACTCCAGGTTCGACTATCTGGAGGCCGGCCTCACGGGAACCCTGAGTACAGCCCATTCACGGCGCAGGGCCAAGGAACTCGAGCAGGCATTCCGGAACGGCGACGTTTCCTACGAGGACGCGTGCCTGGAGATGGAGCACCTCGACGGGGAGCTGTAAACGGCTGGCAGCGCTCGACCGAACCGCGCGATTCGGGTGCCGGTGCCTGCGTTTTAGGAGCAGTTGTTGAGGAAACCTATGGCGCCAGGGCGGGCATGGAAGGTCACCGTGTGGCCGGCGTCATCGCGGAAGATGGCCTTTGGGCCGGTCACGGTGATGGCGCCGGGCTGGTAGGGGTTTTTCCAGCCTTCAGGCGGGTTGCCGTGGCCGTCGTCCAGCGCCTCGTCTGCGACGAAATAGGTGCCCTGCACGAGAGCTTCATGGATGCCGCAGTGTGTGTAGAGACTGTACGGCGAGCCTGAGGCGGCCATAGTTGTTGGGTTGGCCGGGGTCCCACTCGCCGGATCCCCCTGCATCGCGCACCCGCACAGCAGCGCCAACCCTGCAGCGGCTGCGAGGCCCAAGTGGTATCGAGTTGTCATGCCCCAAGGCTCTAGGGCGCTGCCTCAATGGTCAAGTGCCAGGCAAGCCTGCCGGCAGGCAAAAGACAGCGGGGAGGGCCCGAATTGGGCTGGGCGTAGGGTGGAAGTTGGACGAAAGGAGCACTTCATGAAGAAAATCCTCATGGTACTGACCAGCGTTTCCGAGATCGGCGATACCGGAGAGAAGACCGGCTACAACGTGGCCGAGGCTGCACATCCCTGGAAGGTCTTCAAGGATTCCGGGCATTTCGTCGACTTCGCATCCATCCAGGGCGGCCAGCCTCCGCGCGACGAGGTGGACTCAGAAGATCCCATCCAGGTCGCCTTCACGGAGGACGAGACCACGCGCGCCGGCCTCTACAACACTGCCCGCGTCGACGTCGTTGATCCCGACCAGTACGACGCCGTCTATCTGGTGGGCGGCCACGGCACGATGTGGGACTTCCCGGGCAGCGAAGGCTTGCAGAATCTAGTGGCCAGCGTCTACAACGCCGGCGGCTTGGTGGGCGCGGTCTGCCACGGACCGGCCGGCCTGCTGAACGTGGAATTGAAGAACGGGCTTCGCCTCGTCGAGGGCCGGAAGGTGGCCGCCTTCACCAACGACGAGGAGGTGGCCGCAGGGAAGGACAAGGTCATCCCGTTCTTCTTGGCCGACCGGCTTGAGGAACAGGGCGCAACCCACGTCTCCGCTGACGTCTTTGAGGAGAAGGTCGTGGTTGACGACCGGCTGGTGACCGGCCAGAACCCGGCCTCAGCCGCCGGCGTGGCCAAGGAGATGGAGAAGCTCTTCGCAGCGGTCATCCACCAGGAAAAAGCCGAGGAACAGCACGACGCGGAGGCTCTGCGCGCCGAGAAGGACGCCGAGAAAGACGCCAAGAAGGCTGCCGCAGAAGCAGAGCACTAACACCCAGATCGCACTGAAACTGGCGGCCACCCCGACAACGGGGTGGCCGCCTCCGMTCTGCGGCAACCGCGAACACAAAACAAGGCTCAGTAGCCGTACTTGTTGACCACGACTTGCACAATGTTGGTGTCGTCGTCCCGACCGTAGTCAGTGATCGTGATGCGTACGTTCCAGCCGTCAATGACTCCAACACCCCGGCAGTCCAGTCCGCCCGCATTGATCCTCTGGTCCCGTACGCATGGCTTGTACTCCTGGGGCGTCAAACCCACCTGCTGAACGTACCGCTCCAGGTCACCCTCCCGGTACTTCCGGTGAGTGTCCCAACGGTATGCGTACTGGGAGCAAGGTCCATCGAGCGGGATGCACAGCGCACTGCCCACCGGCTCCTGCGTTCTTAAGGGTTCCCATCCCGGCTCTGGCTGGAGGCGGTCGGCAATCGTCTTGAGCTCAGCGACAATCTGATCGCTCTTCCACGATGACCAGAGGAAGAAAGCGGTGACAAAGGCAACCGTTACTGCCAGCACACCGAGCCATATTTTGCGGCCCCTGCTCATTCTCGTCCCGCTCCCCACTGCGTACCTCTCTGGTTGTGAGACCCGCAGTCCACCCCGCCACCGCGCTGTGCTGGTCCACCGACCGTCTCGCTTCGCCACCTACCACCCCGAACCGGGTGAATGACAGTCCTGCCGAGCGGTAACCGGCCGTGCCTGCGGAGTTGACTTACGCGGCGATAGCGGATGTGGGTGTCCAGCGGTGAGTGGAGCACCTCGGCCGGTTCGCCGCACCAATATTTCCATTTATACGGAGTTCTAGACATTTATACGGAGTTCTAGAACTGGGTATAACTGCGGGGTTGAACCCGGCGGAACGCCTATGGCCCCGGCGAGGTGGATATGGCACTTTGATTCAGGACCGGTGTGACCGCTAGAAAAAACGATGCCACCCCTTCGTCCGGGCCAAGACCCGGGAACGCGACACTTGATCCGAAGGACACCTACTGTCGGGCTACTGTAGATTATCCGGGACGCCGAATCGCCTTCCAACGAGTACGCGAATGGCCGCGAGTAGAGGCTGATCTTCCAGTGCAACGCCCTCGCCCCCGTAATGCACACCCGTTTCGTCACCCACTGCTTCTATGTCAAAAAGATTGAGGACCTCGGCCACGCGAACCTGATACTCGGTGGCGGTCATTTGGCGAGACACACGAACTGGAATTGTGCTGAGTTTGCGCGCGACCTTAGCAGCGGATTCATTCATGGGCGCACTCTTGCATGGCGTTCCGCCATTGCACAAGGGGCCCCTTCGAGTCGCATGCGTGAGTATGAGGCGACGTCAGGCATTTGCTGGATGATGATGACGCCGTAGCCGAGGCCCTGGAGCTGGCGGATGACGAGGTGGGTGGCCTTCAGTAGGTTCGCGAGCGGCTCCGGTGGTTTCTAAACTATCTTTAGGAACTCCTGTTTTCGCGCCAACCGGGGCGACAGTTGGAACGTTTGGTCGAGTCGTTCCCGTGCGATGGCTTGGGGGTATTGCCGACGGTCGTTGTGTACGCCAGACCCTTCACCTCACGCACCGTACGTACGTGAAATCTGGCAAGTTGTACCAAGTTCTAGCGGGTTCTAGGAAAATCCGTATAACCCGCTAGAACTTCCTAGAAGTCGGTATAACTGAGGTCTTTACCCTGCGAAACCCTTTGCCGAGAATCTGGTTTGTAGCCCCATGCCGTCCCCTGCCAGCGATCGCTGGCTTCCGTCCCGACGACCTTCCCAGAGCTCGTGCATCTTCCGCCTCGGTGACGCAAAGCCTTGGCGGTTATGGACGTCTCGGAGATGATGAATGCAACGGGCTGAGAGGGGCGATCCAATGTCTGCTGCGGATGGGGAAGCCCGAGCGTCGAGGGAAGAAACCATTCTGCGTATACGGAGGGGAATCCGGGCGGCCCAACTCCGGGTCGCGCTGGACGAGGCCCGGGGACGAAGGACGCCGGAAGCGGGGGTGCGACTGGCACAGCGAACGGCCCGAACCTGCCGTCCCCATTCGATACCTTGAGAACGCCGGATGGAGAGCTCCGGACGGATCCGGAGGCTCGGAAAGAATTGGCTCTCCATGTGCGACGTAATATTCTGGCCGCGCAGTTGAGGGCCGCCCTGGATGAGGCACGCGGCCGGCCGACGCCCGAGGCCGTAAAGCGACTTGCCCAGAGAAAGCTTCCATCACTCGGGTAAAGACGCAGGATGCCGCCCCGGTACCCTCGGCCACGCCCCGTGGCGCGTGCGGCAGTACCTCGATGTGGGAGCGATTCTTCGAAATATGCACCAAAAGTGCACCACGAAGCGGCTGAGAATGCAGAAAACCCCCGGTTTCCCGGGGGTTTTCATTGGCGGTGACGGTGGGATTTGAACCCACGTTGGCTTTTACACCAAACAACATTTCGAGTGTTGCACCTTCGGCCGCTCGGACACGTCACCAACCTGACTAGGGTACCGGAGCAAGGCGCCCATCCACAAAACGAGCCCCAACGGCACCCGCCCGCCGACTCGCCGGAACCCGGTACCCTTCCCCGCGAACAGCCCGGGCACTAGATTCGTAAGCACAATGACGACTTCAGAACTGCACGCCACCGCCTATTGGACCGTCGGCCCGGAACAAGGCGAGCTCAGGGGCGAGAACCTGCCCGCCCCYGGCCCCGGGGAGGCCCTGGTCCGGACCTTGTATTCAGGCATCAGCAAGGGCACCGAACTGGTGGTCCACCGCGCGAGTGTCCCGGAGTGCGTCGCCAACGCGATGGCCGCCCCCAACCAGGAGGGGTCCTTCCCGTACCCGGTGAAGTTCGGCTACCTCACCGTGGGGGTGGTCGAGGACGGACCGGAGGGCTGGGCCGGGAAGACCGTATTCTGCCTCTATCCGCACCAGGACCGCTTCATCGTCCCGGTCGAAGCCCTCACCATCATTCCCGACGGCGTCCCGGCCCGCCGCGCGGTGCTCACCGGCACCGTGGAAACCGCGATCAACGGCCTCTGGGAGGCCGGACCCCGCCTGGGCGACAGGGTTGCCGTGATTGGGGCCGGACTGGTCGGCGGTATGGTGGCCAAACTCCTGGCCGGCTTTCCGCTCGCGCGGCTGCAGCTGATCGACGTCGACCCCGCCAAACGGGCGTTCGCGGACGCCCTCGGCGTCGACTTCAGCCACCCCGACGACGCCCTTCCGGACTGCGACATCGTGATCCACTGCTCGGCCTCGCAGGAGGGACTGCAACGAAGCCTGCAGCTGGTGGGCGACGACGGCGACATCATCGAAATGTCCTGGTACGCCGACCGGAAAATCTCCCTCCCACTGGGGGAGGACTTCCACGCCCGCCGTCTGTCCATCCGCGCCAGCCAGGTGGGGATGGTGGCCCGCGCCCGCCGGCACCGCCGCACCAACGCCGAGCGTCTCGCGCTCGCCGTGTCCCTGCTGCAGGATCCGGTCTTCGATGTCTTCCTGACCGGCTCCTCGACGTTCGCAGAGCTCCCCGGCGTCGTCCAGCGCCTCGCCGACGGCAACCTGGACGCCCTGTGCCACGTCATCGAATACCCGTCCTGGGACGCTCAATCCGCCGCCCAGCCCACCGAGTTCAAATCCGCCGCCCAGCCCACCGAAGCCACGAGGTAGCCCGTGTTTAGTCTGACCGTCCGCCGCAATTTCATGATCGCCCACAGCCTTCCGCGCGAGGTCTTCGGCCCGGCCCAGGGCCTGCACGGGGCCACGTTCGTCACGGAGGTGACCTTCCGCCGTCGTGAGCTCAATGACGACGCGATTGTGCTGGACATCGGCGCGGCAGGGGACGCGGTGGACGAGATCCTGGACGAGCTGAACTACAAGAACCTCGACGAGCACCCGGACTTCTCCGGCAAGCTGAGTACCACCGAAGCCCTCGCCCGGTACATCGCCGACGCCGTCGCCGCCCAGATCCGCGTCGGCAACGACGGGCGCGACCTCGCCGGGCTGGACGTCACCCTGCGCGAGACCCCCGATGCCTGGGCCAGCTACTCGCTGGACTTCGACGTCCGCTAGGCGCCGCAGATGCCGCCGGCCAGCCCCCACATCCGTCTTGTGGTGCCCGGCAACGTCCGGCACAACTCCGGTGGCAACGTCTACAACGCGGCGCTCGCCGCCGGACTGGCAGCACTCGGTGCCGCGGTGGAAACCTGCCCGCTCGACGGCGACTGGCCGGGAGGCAGCGCGGCGGACCGGCGGCGCCTGGCCACGCTGCTGCACGCCGGGCCCGACGGCGGCCCGGCCGGGGGCGGCGGCCCTGCAACTGCCGGCGCCGCAACCTGGGGCACGGTGACGGTGGTCGACAGCCTCCTCGCCTGCGGTGCGCCCGACGAGCTGGAAGCGGCTGCTGCGGCCGGGGTCCGGGTCTGGATCCTGCTGCACATGCCCCTGCCGGACCACGCGGAGCGCGAACGCAGGGCCCTGCGGGCCGCTGCCGGCGTCATCTGCACGAGCGGTTCGGCCGCGGCGGGCATCCGCGCCCGCCACGGCCTCGACGGCCTCCGGGTGGCCCTGCCCGGGACCGCCCCCGCGCCGCTCGCGTCCGGCAGCCTGTCAACCGGCGCTCGGCACCTCATCGCCGTGGCGGCCCTGCTGCCGAACAAGGACCAGTCGCTCCTGCTGGACGCGCTCGCCCGGCTCACGGATGTGCCCTGGACGGCGTCCCTCATCGGCTCGGACACCGCCGATCCGGCCTACGCCGCGCAGCTCCGGAACTCCGTGGAACGCCTGGGCCTGGCCGGGAGGGTCCGCATCCCGGGCGAGCTCCGGGGCCCGGCACTGGATGCTGAGTGGGATGCGGCCGATCTCAGCCTGCTGATCTCCCGGGCCGAAACCTACGGCCTGGTGGTCACCGAATCGCTGGCCCGCGGCATTCCCGTGGTGGTGCGCGAGGGCACCGGAGCCGTCGAGGCGCTCGCCGCCGGCACCCTGCCCGGGCCGCCGGCGGCCGGCACTCCGACGCCGGACAGCCCGCCGGACTTTCCGGCGCCCGGGTTGCCGGGCGCCGCCGTCGGGCTCGGAACGGACCCCGCTCCGCTGGCGGACCTGCTCCGCCGCTGGCTGGACGACCCCGGTCTCAGGGACCGCTGGCGGGAGGCGGCAGCGGCCGCCCGGGGCCGGCTGCCCGGCTGGGACGCCACCGCCCGGACCGTTCTGGGCTTCCTGTCGACGGAACCCACGGAACCGACGGAACCCACGGACCCCGCGGAACCCGGTGAAACGGGACGGCTCAGAAACCAGACGGCGCGGGTTGATACGGCTTATTGATACCCCTGACAGAKAAGCTGTTGGAGAATGAGCCCATGAGCACCCACCCTGTCGCCACGCAATCGCCGTCGGTAGAAAAGCCCGTCAACCTGCCGGAGCCGCAGAGCCTGACCCCGGAGCGGCTCCGGGCATGGTCCTGGCACCGGCAGGGCCTGGATGGCTCGCTGGCTGGCTGCACGGCGGAGCAGGTCCTTGCCCGGGCAGGCTGGGCCCGGTCCGTGGGCGGCGCCAACCCCTACCTCACGCTCTTCGCCCGCGCCGGCATCCGCCGCGAACAAGTGGACGCCGACGTCCTCGCCCACCGGATCCTTGAACTTCCGGTCGCCCGCGGCTGCACCTACGTCCTGGGCCGGGAAGACTTCGCCTGGGCGCTTCAGCTGGGCCGGGACGCGGCCGAGTCCGCGTTCAAGGTGGTCGGCCGGCTCGGCGTGGACCGCGGCGAGATCACGCTGCTGGAAGAGCAGGTGCTGCACACCCTCGCCGAGGCGGAGGGGCCCATGGATCCGCGGCAGCTCAAGGACGAGCTCGGCGATTCAGTGCGCAACCTTGGCGAGGAAGGCAAGAAAAAGGGCGCCACCACCACGTTGCCTACCGCACTCGGGATCCTGCAGTCCGACGGACGGATCCGCAGGGTCCCGGCGAACGGGCGCCTGGACCAGCAGCGCTACGCCTACCAGCCGTGGGGCCTGCCGCCCAGCGATCTTGACGACGTGGATGCGCGCACCGAGCTGATCCGCCGCTACCTGGGCTGGACCGGCGGAGCCACCTTCAAACAGTCGCAATGGTTCACGGGGTTCACCGTGGCGCAAACCAAGGCGGCGCTCGCCGCCGTCGGCGCCGTCGAGGTGCCCACCGCCCTGTCCACAGCAATGGCCGGGTCACATGCCGCAGGCGGGGACCCGCTGTGGATGCTGCCCGAGGACCTAGGCGGCCTCGCCGCCTTTGAGGAGCCGGCGGGGGAACAGATCCAGCTGCTGGCAGGAACGGATTCCCTGTTCCTGCTGCGCCGCAACGCGGCGGACCTGCTGGCCGAGGAGGACCTGCACAAGCCGGCGCTGGGATCGCTCGCGCTGCAGGCGGATCTCCCGGACCACCCGATCCTGGACCGCGGCCGGATCATCGGACTCTGGCAATACGATCCGGCCCAGGAACGGATCGTGCCCTGGCTGTTCCACGGCCCCACGCCCGCCGTCACGCAGCGGATCGCCGAGGTGGAAGCCTGGATCCGCGAGGACCTCGGTGATTTCCGGGCCTTCAGCCTGGACTCTCCGGCCTCCCGGCAGAAGCGGATCGATGGGCTCGCGGCTTCCGCTGTAGCCTCAGCGTCACCGGCCGGCGCGTCATCTGCCGGCGGCGCAGGCTAGCCGGAACGGATCAGGCGCGGTGCCCGGCGAAGAAGTCCCGCAGCAGCGCTGCGCACTCCTGCTCACGGACGCCTGCAACCACTTCCACCCAGTGGTTGAGCCGGCGCTCGCGGAGGATGTCGAACACGGAACCCGCGGCGCCGGCCTTCTCGTCCCAGGCACCGAACACCACCCGCGGAATCCTGGCGAGGACGATCGCTCCAGCGCACATCGCGCAGGGTTCCAGCGTCACCACCAGGGTGCAGTCCTCCAGCCGCCAGCCGTCGTCGCCCTTGCCCTCCAGGGCCCGGTGCGACCGCAACCGCGCGGCGGCCTCCCGGATGGCGACCATCTCGGCGTGGGCCGTCGGGTCCCCGAGGGCCTCGCGTTCGTTTCGCCCGGTGCCCAGCACCGAACCGTCCGGCCCGATCACGACGGCGCCGATCGGCACGTCTGCGGTGGCCAGGGCATTCCGGGCCTCAACCAGGGCAAGACCCATCCACTGGGCATGGCGGGGCTCAGGGGCAGTCATGGGTCAATGATAGTTTCGATCCTAAGCATGCTGTGCAGCCCGGCTGCGCAGTCCACGGGTTCAAATAGTCAAATATTCGGGAGACGGCCGTGACCACCAGAACAGAGAACTGGCTGACGGAGCGCTGGGGCAAATGGGTGGTGCCCTACGCGGCGCTGTGGATCACCATGCTGATCGGCGGCGTGGTGGTGGTGATCCTGGCCCTGACGAGTGCCGAGGTCTACGACAACGTGGTGGACGACGCGGGCCTGGCGAACCTGGACAAGCCGGCGCTGGCGTTCATGGAGCAGCTTCGCAACCCCGGCCTCGACGCGTTCATCACCGGGTTCACCAACATCGGAGGCGGCATCGGGATGCCCATCCTGGCAAGCATCCTCACGGCAGTGCTGATCTACACCTCCCGGTCGTGGCGGCCGCTGATCCTGATCGGCGGCGCGGCCGCGGTCTCCGTGACGGCCACGTCCCTGGGCAAGAAACTGATCGGCCGGACCCGCCCGGACCATGCCGACGCCGTGCCGCCCTACGAGAACTCGCCGTCGTTCCCGAGCGGCCACACGCTGAACACCACGGTGGTGATCGCGCTCGTGGTGTACCTGGCCTGCCTGCACATCAAGCGGACCGGCGCCCGGATCGCCCTGATCGCCGCTGGTGTGATCTTCATCGTCGCGATGGGCCTGAGCAGGGTCTACCTGGGCCATCACTGGATGACCGATGTGATCGTCGGGTGGGTCATTGGTCTGGCGTGGGTGGGGATCGTGATCCTGGCCCACCGGCTCTTCCACGTGCTCCGGCACCGCGAACACGCCGGCGCCGCACCGACCTTTGAGCACCCCGCCCACCTGCATGAAGGCGCCACCAAAGGCAGTGCCGTCGGCACTGCACAGGCAGGGACGAACGACGCGGATACTCCGGGCCCCGCGGGACGGTCTTCAGCATCCGGGTGATAGTTTTGACCCATGCGCACTCTCGTTGTGGACCACCCGCTGGTCGCCCATAAGCTCACCGTTCTGCGGGACAAGAACACCCCGTCCCCGGTCTTCCGCCAGCTCACCGAGGAGCTTGTCACSCTCCTGGCGTACGAGGCCACGCGTGATGTCCGCACCGAACCGGTGACCATCGAGACGCCCGTCAGCACCACTGTCGGCACCGCCTTCACCAAGCCGACCCCGCTGGTGGTCCCGATTCTCCGCGCCGGGCTGGGCATGCTCGAGGGCATGACCAAGCTGGTCCCCACCGCCGAGGTCGGCTTCCTGGGCATGGCCCGCGACGAAGAGACCCTGGACATCATCACCTACGCCGAGCGCCTCCCCGAGGACCTCACGGACCGGCAGATCTTCGTCCTCGATCCCATGCTGGCCACCGGCGGGACCCTGCGCGAGGCCATCAAGTTCCTCTTCAAGCGCGGCGCCTCCGACGTCACCTGCATCTGCCTGCTTGCCGCCCCGGAGGGCCTGGCCAAGCTGGAGGAAGAGCTGTCAGAGGCCAACGTGACGATCGTGCTGGCCTCGATCGACGAGAAGCTCAACGAGAAGTCCTACATCGTGCCCGGCCTGGGCGACGCCGGAGACCGCCTGTACGGCATCGCCGGCTAGGAGCGGCGCCGCCGAGGCGCAACACGGAGGATCCCTTCCGCGTCGCCGCGGACCGCGCTAGCCTGTGCGCCATGGATTGGAAACTTGAACTCGTGTTTGTGCCGGTGTCCGATGTGGACCGGGCCAAGGATTTCTACGTCAATAAGGTGGGCTTCAACGCCGACTACGACGAACGGCCCATGGAGGGCCTCCGGTTTGTCCAGTTGACGCCTCCGGGCTCGGGCTGCTCGATTGCCATCGGTGAGGGCCTCAACGACGCCCCGCCCGGTACCGCACCGAGCCTGCAGCTTGTGGTCAGCGACATCCAGGCCGCGCACAAGCAGCTCAAGGACAACGGAGTGGACGTCAGCGACGTCGACGTCCAGGACTGGGGGCACTTTGTCCACTTCGCCGACCCTGACGGCAACAAGTGGGCAGTGCAGTACATCCCCCACCGGCCCAACGGCTGATCCCGGCAGGCTCCGCGCGGCAGGCTGACCCGGGGCCATGCGGCAGGATGGAGGCATGAGCTCTGCATCCCGTTCCGGCACCACCACCCTGACCGCCCGCGCCGTCCTGTTCGATATGGACGGCACGCTGGTGGATTCCACCAGCATCGTGGAGCAGGTGTGGACCACGTTTGCGGCCCGCTACGGCCTGGACATCGGCGAGATCCTGCGCTCCTCCCATGGCGTCCAGGCCATGGACACCGTCCGCAGGTTTGCTCCGGCCGGTTCCGACATCCAGGCCCTCGCGGCCGAGCTCGGCCGGATGGAGCTGGCCGAGACCCGGGGCATTGTTCCGGTTCCCGGCGCGCCGGAGCTGCTGGCGAGCCTGCCGCCGGATGCCGTGGCGCTGGTGACGAGCGCGTCACGGGACCTGGCCGGGGTCCGGATGGCAGCCGCGGGGATCGGCGTCCCGGCCGTCTCGGTCACATCGGAGGACGTCATGCGGGGCAAGCCCCACCCTGAGGGATACCTCCGGGCGGCCTCCCTGCTGGGTGTCGCCCCGGCCGATGCGGTGGTGTTCGAGGACGCCCCGGCAGGCATTGCCGCGGGCATCGCCGCCGGCGTCCGGACCGTGGCGGTAGGGCCCAATGCCGGCGAACTGCCGGACGGTGTGCTGCACATTCCCGACTACTCCGGGGTGGCCGTGACCACACACGTCACCGGCGCCGGCCTGCGCACCCTGTCCTTCACTTTCTAGCCCCCACCTTCTAGCCCCGCCGCCGCCCGGCCCGGACCTGACGGCGGCGCCCGCCTACCCGGCCAGCAGGTACACGCTGGTCCCGCCCACGGTCCGGGCGGTGAAGTTGTCCTGCACCCAGGCGGCAATCTGCGCGGCATCGTTGGCTCCGCTTTCGCCCTGCATCAGGCGCCCGGCAACGAAGTAGTGGATCCTGCCGTCGGCCACGTATTGCTGGAACTGCGCCAGGGTCGGTGCGGGATCCGTGCCGTTGAACCCGCCCACGGCCATCACCGGGAGCTGCGTCGCCAGTTGGTAGCCGGCAGCGTTGTTGGATCCGACGACGGCGGCGGCCCACGTGTAGGGCCCGGCATCTGTCTGCAGCGCGGCCACGAGCGCCGCCGACGGCGTGCTGGCCCCGAGCAGGCCGCCCATCCCGCCCGCCCCTGGTCCGCGGCCTGTGCCTGTGCCTGTGCCGTTGCCGTTCGCCGTCGTGGTACCGCCGAAGCCGCCTCCTGCCGCGCCGCCGAGGGCCGGCGGTATCCCTGCCCCGCCCCGTCCGGACACGGACGGCCCGGCGCTGACAATCGAGCCGCTGTGGGCCGTGGCCGCGGTGGACAGCGAGTAGGCCAGCGGACCGGCGAGGGCCGCGGCGACGGCGAGCGCCGCCGTCGTTCGCGCCACCGTCTTGGACGCCATCATCCCCGTCCCTTTCACCCCCGCGGCCCCCTTGGCGCCCGGGGCCGCGGCGGCCAGCACGAGGCCGGCGGCGGCGAGCGCGCCCAGCAGCGTCACCCAGCGCAGCCACGGCATGTACGCCGCGGTGCGGACCAGGAGTTCGGCGGCCATGGCGCCGGCCGCCACGATCGCCACCGCGAGGACGGCGGCGGCCACGGGCTGGTTCCGTCGCTGCCAGAGCAGGACGCCGCCGAGCCCGGCGAGCCCGGCGATCCCGGGCGCCAGCGCCACCATGTAGTACGGGTGGATGATCCCGGCCATGAAGCTGAACGTCAGCCCGGTAACGGCAACCCAGGAGCCCCAGATGATCACCGAGGCCCGTACCGGGTCGGTGCGCGGCGCGCGGCGGCCCAGCCAGAGCAGCCCCGCTCCGAGCAGCAGCGCCGAGGGCAGCAGCCAGGCGATCTGGCCGCCGAACTCGCTGTTGAAGAGCCGGAACAGCCCGGGCGTGCCCCAGCCGTTGCTGCCGCCCACACTCCCGGTTTCATCCCCGTTCAGCCGGCCCAGGCCGTTGTAGCCCAGGGTCAGTTCCAGGATGGAGTTGTTCTGCGAGCCGCCAATGTACGGGCGGTCCGCCGCCGGAATGAGTTCGACCGCGGCCAGCCACCACCCGGCGGCGACGGCCATCGCCGCGCCCGCGCCGAGCAGGTGAAGAATGCGCCTGCCTGCCGCTGCCGGCGCCGCGAGCAGGTAGGCCACGGCGAAACCGGGGACAACCAGCAGGACCTGCAGCTGCTTGGTGAGGAACCCGAAGCCCAGCAGCACCCCGGCGAACAGCAGCCAGCGCACGCGCGCGTCCTGGATGGAGCGCAAGACGGCGTAGGCGGCCGCGGTCATCAATAACACCAGCAGGGCGTCGGGGTTGTTGAACCGGAACATCAGCACGGCCACCGGTGTCAGCGCCATGACCGCACCGGCGAGAAGCCCCGCTCGGTGGGCCAGACCGGCGTCGGCCGTGGCGGGGGCCGCGGCCCGGCGGACGGCCAGATAGACCAGCCAGACCGTGCCGACCCCCATGAGCGCCTGCGGCACCAGGACGCTCCAGGAGCTCAGCCCGAAGATCCGCACCGACAGGCCCATCACCCACAGCGACGCCGGCGGCTTGTCCACGGTGATGGCGTTGGCGGCGTCGGAGGAGCCAAAGAACCAGGCCGCCCAATCCTGCGACCCGGCCTGGGCCGCCGCGGAGTAGAACGCGTTTGCCCAGCCGGAGGCGCCCAGGTTCCACAGGTACAGCACGGCCGTGGCCAGCAGCAGCCCCGCCAGTTCCAGCCGCATCCGCAGGGCCGGGGCGCCAGGGACGGCTCGCGTGCCRCCGGCAGCCGGGGGCTCCAGTCGCCGACGGCGGTCCCGGGCTTGCGGCCGCGGCCGCCCCGGCGTGCGGGCCGGGGCCGTGTCGGGGCGGGGGCTCAGGGTGTCAGTCATGGCGGTCTACGCTCCCAGTTTGTAGACGGTGGCGTTGCCCACGGTCTGGGCCTGGTAGTTGGCCGCGACCCAGGTGGCGACCTCGGAGTTGCCTCCGCGGCCTCCGCCCATGCCGCCCATGCCGCCGGAAATGAAGTAGCCGATCTCGCCGCGGTCCACCATCGCCTGGAACTGTGCGAGCGTCGGGTAGGGGTCGCCGCCGTTCCAGCCGCCGAGCGCGATCACGCTGGTGCCGGTGGCGAGTTCCAGGCTCGCGGCCTGGGTGGCGCCGGAGACAATCGCGGACCACTTGGCGCCGGAGGACTTCAGCAGCGCGGTCAACTCCGCCGAGGATGTTTCCCCGCCGGGGCCGCCGCCCATTCCGGCAGTGCCCGCGCCGTCAGTGCCCGCGCCGTCAGTGCCGGCGCCGTCAGTGCCGGCCCTGCCTGCCGCCCCGAAGCCGCCGCCCATCGCGGACGCGGTGGGGCCCGACGTGGGGATCGAACCGGAATGCGGCTGGGCGACGGTCGCCAGTGTCCACGCGGTGCTTCCGAGGCCGCCGGCAAGCAGGCAGAGGATCACGACGCCGGCCGTGGCGGCCTTGCGGAACCGCGCCGGGAGAGCCGCCATGCCGTCCACCCGCAGGAGCAGGGCCGCGGCGGCGAGCACGCCCAGGACCACGATGATCACCCGGAGCCCGGGAAGCCAGGACGGGTCGCGGCCCAACAGCACGGCGGACCAGACCGAGGTGGCCAGCACCGTCACGGCCAGGACAACCCGGGCGGGCCAGTAGGCCCGGCCCCGCCACAGTTCCAGGGAACCGATGCCGGCCAGCGCCGCGATGGCGGGGGCCAGCGCCACGGCGTAGTACGGATGGACGGTGCCGCTCATGAAGCTGAAGATCCCCGCAGTGATGACCAGCCAGCCGCCCCAAAGCAGGAGCGCCGCACGGGTTTTTGAGGTCCTGGCCTCGCGCCGGGTGAACCACAGCCCGGCGGCCAGCAGGATCAGGGCCGCCGGCAGCAGCCAGGACACCTCGCCGCCGAAGCTGGTCCCGAACATCCGGGTGATCCCGGCCGCGCCGCCGAAGCCGACGTTTCCGTTGCCTCCCGGGCCGCCGGCGATACCTCCCAGGTTTCCTCCGCCGGGCATGCCCCCGCCTGACCCGGTGATCCGGCCCAGGCCGTTGTAGCCGAACGTCAGTTCCAGGAAGCTGTTGGTCTCCGACCCCGCCATGTACGGCCGGACCGAGGCCGGCGTCAGCTGGAACAGCAGAACGTAGCTTCCGGCCACGACGGCGATCCCGGCGGCGGCCGCCAGCAGGTGCAGGAGCCGGCGGCCGAGGGTGGTGGGCGCCGCCCACAGGTAGGCCAGGGCCAGCCCGGGAACGATCAGGAAGCCCTGCAGCATCTTGCTCAGGAACGCCAGGCCGATGACCGCGCCGGCCGCGGCGAGCCACTTCCAGCCGGCCTTCTCGATGGCGCGGGTGGTGAGGTAGGCCGCCAGCACCAGGCACAGGGTGAGCATCGCGTCCGGGTTGTTGAACCGGAACATGAGGGCGGCCACCGGGGTCAGCGCCAGGGCGCCGCCGGCGAGCAGGCCCGCGGCCGGCCCGGACACCCGCTTGATGGTCAGGTAGAGAAGCCCGACAGCGGCCACTCCCATGAGCGCCTGGGGAATGAGCATGCTCAGGGCCGAGAAACCAAAGATCCGTCCCGCGAGGGCGGGAATCCAGAGTGCGGCCGGGGGCTTGTCCACCGTGATGGCATTGCCGGCGTCGAGGGAGCCGAAGAGCAGCGCGGTCCAGTCTTTGGTCCCGGCCTGGATCGCCGCGGCATAGAAGGAGTTGGCGTAGCCGGTGGCCTCCAGATTCCACAGGTACAACGCCGCGGTGACCACCAGGAGCAGCGCTGCCGAGGGCCGCACCCAGCGGGGTTGCGGTCCGAACAGCAGCCGGTCCCGGCGGCCTTGGGCGGCCGGCGCCGGGGACGCGGGCAGATGGGGCGCCGTCCCGCCGTCTCCGGGAACCGGGTGCGGCTGTTCCTCGGCGGCCGGCGGCCTGCCGGCCGGGGAACCGCCCTGGGCTCCGGCGGTGGGACTGATGGTTGCCGTCATTTACTTGGCCTTTTCTGTGCGGGGGAGGGAATGATCGGGGGCACCGGGCGCCGGAACGGCAGCGGCGGGCCTGTGGCGGAAGACCACCAGCCGGAAGAGCAGGAACTTCACGGCCGTGGCGGCCAGGTTGGCGGCGGTGACCGTGAGCAGTTCAAGCCAGCGGTCCGGGGCCGCTCCCGACGCGGCGTGAACGAGGGCGAGTGCGCCCGAGGTCAGGGCCAGCCCGATGCCGAAGACCAGCAGCCCCTCAAAATGGTGGCGAGCCGCCTGGCTGCCGCCCTGGATGCCGAACGTGAAGCGCCGGTTGGCCGCAGTGTTGGCCACGGCGGTGGTGAGCAAGGCGAGGAAGTTTGCCAGCTGCGGGTCCATGAACCCGCGGCAGAGCAGGAAAATCGCCAGGTAGGCCAGGGTGGAGGCCACCCCGATGCTGCCGAAGCGGACGAACTGTCCGAAGAGGCTTCCGCCGGGGCTTTGTTCCTGTGCCCGCGAGGCGGCCGGCAGCGGTCCGCGGGCCAGGGCCGCGCGCAGGTCGGGAACTGGGATCCGGCCCGAGACCAGGTCCCGGCTCAACCGTGCCATGCCGCGCAAGTCCGCGAGGGCCGTCTGGACGATGTCCACGCTGGAATCCGGGTCGTCGGTCCAGTCCACCGGGACTTCGTGGACGCGCAGGCCGCACTTTTCTGCCAGAACCAGCAGCTCGGTGTCGAAGAACCAGGCGTTGTCCAGCGTGTGGGGAAGCAGTTGCCGGGCCACGTCCGCCCGGATCGCCTTGAAGCCGCACTGCGCGTCACTGAAGTGGGCGCCCATGAGGGCCTGGAGCAGGAAGTTGTAGCTGCGCGAGATGAATTCCCGTTTGGGTCCGCGGACCACGCGGGAGTTGCGGGTCAGCCGTGTCCCGATCGCCAGGTCGGAGTGCCCGGAAATGAGCGGGGCAAGGAGCGGGCCGAGGGCCGCCAGATCAGTGGAAAGATCCACATCCATGTACGCCAGGACCGGCGACGGCGAGGCCAGCCACACCTTGCGGAGTGCGTTTCCGCGGCCCTTTTCTGCCATATGGACCACCGTCACTTCGCGCAGCTCGCGGGCTACCCGTTCCGCGGCCTTGAGCGTTCCGTCGGTGCTGGCGTTGTCCGCCACGGTGATCCGGAAGGAATGCGGGAAGGCGCCGAGCAGGTACGCGTGGAGCCGGCGCAGGCAGGCCTCGAGGTCCCGTTCCTCGTTAAAGACCGGGATGGTGACGTCCAGCAGGGGCGTGCTGGCGCGCGTATCAATGGCCGTGCGCCGGCCGCCGGGGCCGGTCAGGGCCCCGGCGATCGGGCCCGGGACGGGTGCGTCGGCCAGCGCAAGCCCCGAGGGTGCCCCTGGGGCCGCCGGGCCGGCCGGCGTCGCCGTGGAGCGGGGCAGGGTTCCTGTGGCCTGGTCTGTGAATGTCATGGCTCAACTTTCCCGGCGGCCCATATGAGGGCTTTAGGGTCAAGCTGTGCGGGGGCTGTGGAAGTCCGGGCCGCCGGGGCCGGTTCCGCAGTGCAGACGCAAGGAGGCCCCGGATCCATGCGGATCCGGGGCCTCCAGGGCGGGGGCGGCTAGTGCCGGTTTAGTACCAGTTGTGTGCGTAGTGGAAGTTCAGGGCACCGCAGGGGGAACCGTAGCGCGACTTGACGTAGTTCAGGCCCCAGTTGATCTGGGTCCGGTAGTTGGTCATGTAATCGGCGCCGGCGCTCGCCATCTTCGAGGCGGGCAGGGACTGGACCACGCCGTAGGCGCCGCTGCTGGCGTTCGTGGCGGTGGTCTTCCAGTCGGATTCCTTGGTCCACAGCTTGTGCAGGCACTGCATCTGGCCGGGTGCCCAGCCATAGCTTCCCAGCTGGGACGCGGCGTAGGCCTGCGCGCCGGCGGGGTCGTCGACTGCGACCGGCGCGGCTGCCGGTGCCGGTGCCGGAGCGGCTGCCGGTGCCGGAGCGGGGGCTGCCGCGGGAGCCGGAGCAGGTGCGGGGGCTGCCGCGGGGGCCGGAGCAGGTGCTGCCGCAGCTGCCGGTGCGGCAGCAGCGGGCGCGTGGATCAGCGCTTCGGTTGCCTCAACCTCCGAGATCTGGGGAGCCACGTTCTTTTCCGTGGCAGCGGTCGGCCCAGCCACCTGGACCCGCTCGAAGTTGAGCTTGGCCAGCGGGTCAGCCATCGTGGCCGTCTGGCTCGCAACGTTCGCCGTGTGGGCGCCCGGCTCTGCCGCCTGGCTCGCGGCGCCGCCACCCAGCAGCAGCGCGCACGCGGCGGTGACGACGGCGGCACGGCGGCCGGTTACACCGAGCCCGGCGGCGAACCGCGACAGGGCGGATGCCTGCTTGACCGGTTCGGCGCGGTGGCGCGACTTGGCTGCGCCAGCTGAGCGGGAATGCGAACCGCCGACAGGGCGTGTTTGTACCTGGAATTCAGTCATGGTGGCCTCTCAACGCCGGCGGAGTTAGCTGTCGGGTTCGGATGAGGTCATCCGGCCGCACGGAACATCACGTGTCGGCTTCACCCCGAGGGCGCATGAAAGCAGATTGCCCGGGAACTCTGGGTCCCCCGCCTCTGCCTGGTCCAGCGGAATCCGGGAAGCGGCAGAGTTTGGCGTCCGTCCGGATATGCGGCACCGATGGCGGCGCACGCTAACGACGCTACAGGACCCGGTCGCTTAAGTCACATTTTGGTAACAGGAGTCACAGTGCCGGGGTGTCGGGTTGCGCCGGGCTCGCCGGTCGACCGTCCGGGCCGTTTGCGCCGGCGGCGGCCGTTCCGGTTACGCCGGCGGCGGCGAGGCGGGCAGCCGCACGGCGAACTCCGTGCGGCCCGGCCGGGACGTGACCTCGACTGTTCCTCCGTGGGCCTCCACGATCGACTGGACAATGGACAGGCCCAACCCGCTGGTGCCCTCGGACGTCGGCGCGGCGGTCGCCGTGCCGTGACCTCCGCGGCTGCCGGAAACAGCGCCGGAGGACGAGCGTGCGGGAGCCCCGGACCCGACCCTCGCCGTCGCGACGGCAGAATCGGCGGGGACAGCTGCGGGGTTCGACGCCGGATTGGTGCGCGAGGCGTCGGCCCGGGTGAAGCGGGCGAAGACCCGGCCGATAAATTCCGGGGCGATGCCGCTGCCATTGTCTGTCACGGTGACCACGGCACTGCCGTCAGCCGAGCGCATAACGCCCGTGACCACCTTGGTCCCGGGTTCCGTGTGCTTGCGCGCATTGGACAGCAGGTTGGCGAGGACCTGGTGAAGCTGGGTCGCATCACCGCGCACCACCACGGGCTCGTCCGGAAGTTCCAGCTGCCAGATGCGGTCCGGGGCCATGACTTTCTCATCGCTGACCGTCTCGATGGCCAGCTGGGTGAGGTCGACGTCGGAGATTTTGAGCGGCTGTCCCTCGTCCAGGCGCGCCAGCAGCAGCAGGTCCTCCACGAGCGTGGTCATCCGCTCGGACTGGCTTTGCACACGGGCGAGGGACCTCTCGCCGTCGGGGGTGAAATGCTCGGTCATCCGCATCAGCTCCGTGTAGCCGCGAATGGCCGTCAGCGGGGTGCGGAGTTCGTGCGAGGCGTCGGCGACGAACTGCCGGACCTTCATCTCGCTCTCCTGCCGCGCCTCGAGAGCGTTGGAGACGTTGTCCAGCATCTTGTTCAGCGCGTAGCCCACGCTGCCCACTTCCGTTCCGGGATGGGCCGCCGACGTCGGGACGCGGACCCCGAGCGCCACCTCGCCGGCGTCCAGCGGGAGACGGGAGACCTTGGTGGCAACCTCGGAGAGCTGTTCCAGCGGCTTCATGGTCCGCCGGATCAGGGCCGTGCCGGCGAGCCCGATCAGCACGAGCCCGCCTGCGGACACCACCACCATGGTCCAGACCAGGGAGGCCAGGGTGCTTTGTTTTTCTGCCAGCGGGAGTCCGGTCACAATCACGTCGCCGTACGGTGTTCGCGCCGCCGTGAGCCGGTAGGCGCCGGCCGAAAGGCTGCGGTCCACGGACACGCCGCTCGGGGTGAGGGCCAGGAGAACCTTGTTGTCGGCGGGGGAGAGGTTCTTGACCGCGCCGTCCCCGGCCAGGAATCCTGCCCTGCTGACTTCGCCGTCCACTATCCGTGCGTTAAGCGTTCCGACGCCCTGTCCCCGGGCTTCGAGGGGGTCGGGGCGTCTGCCCGAATCGTCCGAGGAGGGCCGGCCGAATTCGCTCGAACGGTGGGAGGCCTGGTCCAGCTGGGTGTCGAGTTGCCGGGTGAGGAAGAGGTCCATGGAGGCGTAGCTGAACAAGCCCACAGCGCCGCAGATGGCCACGAGCAGCGCCATGGCGACCAAGACCAGCCGGGTGCGCAAATGCCACGTCGACGGGTTGCGCCAGTCGCGTCCGGGGACGCGGGTCATGCCGGAAAGTGAGGGCACGGATCAGTCCGCCGGTTTCAGGACGTACCCGGCTCCGCGCACCGTGTGGATCATCGGAGCGTGGTTGGCGTCGACCTTCTTGCGGAGGTAGGAAATGTACAGTTCCACGATGTTCGCCTGGCCGCCGAAATCGTAGTCCCAGACACGGTCCAGGATCTGGGCCTTGCTGATGACCCGCTTCGGGTTTTCCATGAGGTAGCGCAGCAGCTCGAACTGCGTGGCGGTCAGGTGCATTTCCTCACCGGCCCGGGTGACTTCGCGGGTGTCGACGTTGAGCACGAGGTCTCCCACCACGAGTTCGGCGGTGTCCATGGCGGCCACTCCGGAGCGCTGGACCAGCCGGTGCAGGCGCAGCAGCACCTCTTCCATGCTGAACGGCTTGGTGACATAGTCATCGCCGCCGGCCGCCAGTCCGGTGATGCGGTCCTGGACGGCATCCTTGGCGGTGAGGAACAGCGCCGGCACCTCCGGCGCGAACGCGCGGATCCTGTTCAGCAGTTCGACGCCGTCGAACCCGGGCAACATCACGTCCAGCACCAGCACGTCGGGGCGGAACTCCTTGGCTAGCCGGACGGCTCCGGGCCCGTCCTCGGCCACGGCCACGGACCAGCCGGCCATCCGCAGCCCCATGCTCATGAGCTCGGAGAGGCTGGGCTCGTCATCCACCACGAGGGCGCGGATGGGGGAGCCGTCCGGATGCGTGAGCTGGGGAAGGTTGTTGGTCATGGAGTGCGAAGTGGCCATGGGGACAACTCTCCGATCTGCCGGTTAGGCGGGGCTTTGGGGACCCTGTGCGGCACCTGTGAATCCCAGCCTAGCGAGCTGGATGCCGTTGCGGGACCGTACGGGCCGCACCGGCCACGTTCAAACCCCTTTACCGTCCGGCGCCAACGTCACAGGCCGGGCTGTCGGCCCGCACAGCCCAGGCACAGGATCGCTCACCACTCTGGGGTGAACACCGATCCGCACCCTAAAGGAGAAATACCATGAGCGGTCAGCATCCCGGAGCCGGTTCCGGACCAGCCCCCGAGCCAGCCCCCGAGCCAGCCCCCGTACCCGCCCCCACGCCCACCACCGGCGCGCCAGCGGCGCCCGCGCCGGTAACCACACCCCGTACTGCCTGGAAGTACGGCGCCGGACCCACCGACGCCGGACACTCCGACGGCGGACACGACGGCGGCGGGCACGCTGACGCCGGACACACCGACGCCGGAACAGTCCAAACCGGACCCACCGACGCCRGGCAGCCGGAAGCAGGCGCTGCCGGCGGCTGGGGCGCGCCTCCGGTTTGGACGGTTCCGACATCGGAACCTGCCTGGGGCATGCCCCGGCAGGAACCTGTGCCCGCCGCAGCCACAGGCTGGGGCGCGCCGGGAACTTCCGCCAAGACGGCCTCGGCGGCAAAGCCCTGGACCCTCAAACGGGGGCTCGCCGTCGCCGGAGCCGCCGCAGTCCTGGCCGTCGGCGCCGGGGCGGGCGTCTATGCCCTCACCTCAAGCGCAACGGCAGCCACCGGTGCGGCCGGCGGGGCGGGCGCCAGCGGCCCCGGCGGCCAGGGTGTCGCCCCGGGCGCGCCAGGTTCAGCGCAAGACGGTTCCGCGCAAGGTGGTTTCGCGGGCGGCGGCATGCCGGGGCATGGCGGTCCCGGCGACTTCGCTGCCGGTGGGATGGGCAGCGGGCTTTCCGCGGCAGTGCACGCCGAATACGTGGTGCTGCAAGGAAGCGCGTACACCACGATGGCCGAGCAGCTGGGCACAGTGAGCGAGGTCAGCTCGTCCTCCGTGACCGTCAAGAGCAGCGACGGTTTCACGCGCAGCTATGCGCTGGGCAGCGACGTCGTGGTGAGTAATCTGCAACAGCGGCGCCAGCAGGCCGGCGGCGCGGGCACGCAGCTGAGCGTCGCGGACATCGTGGCGGGCGGGACGGTGCGGATCGTGGCGGCGAAGGACGGCTCCGGCTACACGGCGGCCTCCGTCATGGTGGTCGCGGCGACGGCCACCGGCCAGTCGAACTGAACCGCCGCAGCCGGCATCGCCACCGTGCCTAGCAGGCAGTGCCGCCGTGCCTGGCTGGCGGCGATGCCGGCTGCCCACTCCGTGGACCGCCTCGCAGGCGGCGGTGGGCAGGTGCGGTTTGGCCCAACTTGCCGTGCTGTGAATGATTTGCCTGATGTCGTCCGCGTTGACCGAATAATATTCGAGAAAACGCACTTGCTGACCTTCCGGTCAGTAAAACACTTGTTATTTTATTGCCGCTGCAGAATTGTGACTTGCGCTACAAATCCTCGATCTGTCTCACTATGTGGAACCTGGGGTCCATTGTTACTTGCACGTTTACATTGTTACGTTGCACACTTCAATTGTGAACAAGAACTCAACAGCACCTGCAGCCGCAGCTTCCTGGATCAGCACACCCGCTGGTACCGAGATGCGCTGTTGTCGAATGCACGCCTAACTTTTACACCCCTAAAGGTTTCCAGGTATTCGCCCCCCAGCCCAGAGTCGGGCGCCCCTCCCCAATTTCATTGCGGGGAAAGAAGCATTCGAGCCGCGATGACGGCCATTCACATTGAGGTAAGCATTCCATGTCAGTTGCATCCGGATACGTCCACATCTCCGTCCGTAACGCCAGCAAGGCCGGGCAGCCCTCAGGGATCCGTCAGGGCTTTGGCGGGCGCTCCGCGTTCGCCCCCGCCGGATCCACGGGCAGCTTCCCCGCCCCCGGATATGCAGCGCAGGGCTACAACCCTGACTCCTACGGCCAGCTCCGTGCCGTCCCCCCCGCCCCCGCCACGGCGCCCACCCCGGTGATCGCCCCGGGTGCCGGCAGCCCGGTCCGTCCGGCCCCCAGCGACAACGTCGCCCGCGGCTTCGTGCTGTACATGGGCATCGACGAGGAAACCGCGGCTGCAGCCGGCACATCCATCGCCAAGCTTGCCCAGGAAATCCGGGCCTACGCACAGTCGCTCGTGGCCGGTGCCGAAAGCTATGCCGCCGTCGCCGTCGCGCCGGCCAGTGCCCCGGGTTCCGCCCTCGACGTCGTCCGCTCGACCTTCGGTGATCCCACCGCGGGGGCCCGCCAGCGCACCGAGACCGCCCGCCTGCAGCAGCCCCAGGATCCGCGGCCGTCCGGGGTGCTGATCGACCTCGCCCGCCGTGAGGTGCACCTCGACGGCGAATCCCTGAATCTCACGTTCAAGGAATTCGAGCTCCTGAACTACCTCGTGGAGAACGGCACCCGCACCGTGGGCCGCGACGAACTCCTCGAAGGCCTGTGGCGGAACGCCGAAGAGGTCCCGAATGAGCGGACCATCGACGTCCACATCCGCCGCCTGCGTTCCAAGCTGGGCCGCCTCGCCAACACCGTGCGCACCGTGCGCGGCCAGGGCTACCGGTTCTACGAGCACCCCGAAGTGGTTGTCTGGGCCGCTCCGGAATACTCGATCTAGCTTCTAGCCCACGCAAAGCGCCCGTCCCCTGCATGGGGAGCGGGCGCTTTCGCGTTTCCGGAAGCTTCAGCGGCTTTCCGCCGGCAGCCACATTCCCCGACGGGCGCTTTGGGTGGGCTGGCTGACGGGCCTTGCCGCCGCTGCTGGTGGTTTTGGTTGGACTCTGTTGCCTTTCGGGGGTCCGGCGTAGTCTCGGACCGTTGAGCCGACTATTGGGAGGAAGACATGTCTGTTGCACGGATTACTACCCTGAGCGCGAACTCCAAGACCTCGTTTGATGCCGCCATCAAGGAGGGCGTCGACCGGGCCAATAAGACCCTTCGCAATGTCACGGGGGCATGGGTGAAGGAACAAAAGGTCGAAATCAGCGACGGCGCCGTCGTTGCCTGGCACGTCGTGCTGGAAGTGACCTTTGTCCTTGAAGACTGAACGGACGCTGGTGGGATGCGCGCCCGTGGGCCAGCCGCCGCACTAGGATTGGGGCATGAGCGCGCATCACATCAAACGGCTGGTGATCATGCGGCACGCCAAGTCCGATTGGCCCGGCGGGGTTGCCGACCACGAAAGGCCGCTCGAAGAACGCGGCCACAAGGACGCCCCAGTCGCCGGAAAGTGGCTGCTCAAGCACGGCGTGGTTCCTGATTTCATCCTCTGCTCCAGCGCTTTGCGGACCCGCCAGACCTGCACGTGGGTGTGCCACGCCCTCGGAGACAAGGCGCCGACGCCCAAGCTCGAGGATGGGCTGTACGCCGCCTCCGCCTTGCGCATGCTGGCCGTCATCAACCACGTCCCTGACACCGTCACCACCCTCATGGTGATTTCCCACATGCCCGGGGTGCAGGACCTTGCGATGCATCTGGCGTCGCGCGACTCCGACCACGATGCCTACATGGACGCCGCCACGCGCTATCCGACCAGCGGGCTGACCATCCTGGAAACGGAAAAGTCCTGGGCCGAACTGGACGGGCAGGACGCCAAGCTGACCCACTTCAAGGTCCCCCGCGCCAAATAGCCGCAGGTCCGCCCGGTGAGGGCTGCGGAATCCATAGCAACCTGCGCCGATCTGCGGTTTACTGATGCTGTTTAGTCATGTGGTTTTTTCCAGTGGTTTTGGGGCATCTGTTGCAACCCGGAGAAAAGGTGATCAACGTGGATTCAGGGCAGCTCATAGGAATTATTGTCGGCATCGTCGTGGTGCTCGCGATCGTAGCGGTGGCGGTCATGGTCAGCCGCAAACGCAAGGTGGCCGCAGACCGGAACCGTGCGGCCGAGATGCGTGAACAGGCCAAGGCCGACGAATTCGCTGCGCGGGAACGCGACGCCAAGGCGGCCCGTGCCGAGGCCGACGCGCAGGAGGCCGACCTCGAGGCCGAGCGGCTGCGGCAGGAAGCCCGCAAGCGCCAGGAAGAAGCCGAAAGCGTCCGCTCCGGCGCGCAGGAGCAACTGCGCAAAGCCGACGAAGTGGACCCGGACGTAGTCACATCTGAACGCGGCGGCGAAAGCGGGCAGATGCCGACCCGCGGGGATTTGCGCGCCGAGAGGGCCGCCGCCGAAACCACAACGGGCAGCCACGTCCCCGGCCAGCAAA
>NZ_JBFTNJ010000024.1:0-43290 GCF_056397425.1 Arthrobacter sp. 05N33_2 | reverse complement strand
GGGCGTGACTAGTCGATGGCCGCCATGAGCTCGACGGCGCGCTCCAGGAATGCGTCGACCTGGCTTTCCTCGTAGCCCTCCCGGCCCACGGCGGGACGGAACACGGCGCGCCGGACGTTGTCCACGCTCAGCGGCTGGTCCTCCTCGAGGTAGCCGATCAGCTCGTGGCAGAGGTCGTCGACGTCGGTGGTGTTGTAGCTGCGGGCCTTGGGCTTGGACGGGCGCCGGAAGCGCTGGCCGTCCGGGCGGTGCAGGCGCCCGCGCAGGACGCCCGCGAGCCGGCCGATTTCGCGCAGCCAGGCATCCTCGCCGCGTTCGGCAACGAGCTCATCGCGCTCGCGCCTGGCGAGGGCGTCTTCGAGCCGGTCCAGCGCGGCGTCCACGCCGGCGGCGGCGTAGCCGCCCTTCACGGGATCGAAGGACAYGGCGCGGACGTCCGAGCTCTTGATGGCGCGGGAGGCCGAGGACGGAGCTTCGAATGACACCCGTGCGCGCTGCAGGAAATCGTCGACCTGCCTGGCGTTGTAGCCATACTGGTTCCGCTGCACGCGGTCAAAAGACGCAGGAATCTGCCGTTGAATGTCCACTGTTACTTTGTTCCTTTGATGCCGTTCGGCTGGTTTGCTCGGCACCATTCTAGGCGCCGGAAGTGCTGGTCCGGTGCTTCTAGGCGGCGGTGAGGGCCGAGAACAGGATGAACGCCACCGGCGAGGCGAAGACAATCGAGTCCAGCCGGTCCATGACGCCTCCGTGTCCGGGGAGGATGCTGCTCATGTCCTTGATGCCGAGCTCGCGCTTGACCATGGATTCGGCGAGGTCGCCGGCGGTGGCGGCTGCCACCATGCCCACGGCGAGCACGACGCCGAACCACCACGGTTCGCCCAGCACGAAGATCATGGCGAGCACGCCCACGACGACGGCCCCGGCGATCGAGCCGGCGAAGCCTTCCCAGGTCTTCTTGGGGCTGATCTTGGGGGCCATCGGATGCTTGCCCAGGGAGGCGCCCACGAGGTAACCGAAGGTGTCGTTGGCCACCACCAAAAGCAGCAGGGTCGCGATTTCCCACGCACCCGCCGGAATCACCCCGTCAGGCCACAGGCCTACCGGCGTCTCGCCGTCGGCGGTGTGCAGCAGCAGCGCCGCAAAGCTGATCAGGAACGGCACCCAGGACAGGGTGAAGACCCCTGCGAAAATGCTCCGCGCCGAACCGGCGGCGCCCTCCAGGGTCCGCCACAACAGCACCGCCACGCTGCTGACGAGCATGGCGAAGAGCAGGCTTTCGAGGCCGCCGAAGTAGGCGGCGATCGGCATGGCGACCGTGCCGACCATCACCGGCACGATCGGCAGGCGGGTGCCTGCGGCCTCCAGCGCACGGAAGATCTCCCAGACGCCGAAGATCGCAAAGGTGGCGGTCACCAGGACGAAGCCCAGCGGGAGGAACAGCAGGCCGCCGAGGACGCATACCAGCATGCCTACGCCCACCACCGTGGCGGCGGGCAGGTTCCGGCCCGCTTTGGGCGTTGGGTTCTCGCGCTGCTTCCCCCGCCTCCGGGCGCGCGGCCCGGAGGCCTCCTGTGCCTGATTCATCAGACCTCGAGCAGCTCAGCTTCCTTGCGCTTGAGCAGCTCGTCGATCCCATCCACGTGTGCCTTGGTCATGGCGTCGAGTTCCTTCTCACCGCGCGCGCCTTCGTCTTCGCCGGCGTCGCCGTCCTTGACGAGCTTGTCCAGCGTTTCCTTCGCTTTACGGCGGATGTTGCGGATGGACACCTTCGCGTCCTCACCCTTGGACTTGACGATCTTGACGTATTCCTTACGCCGTTCGGACGTCAGCTCGGGAATGGTGATCCGGATGACGTTGCCGTCGTTGGACGGGTTGGCGCCGACCTCGGAGTCGCTGAGGGCACGTTCGATGTCGCGCAGGGCCGTCTTGTCGTACGGGGTGACGAGGATGGTGCGGGCATCCGGGACCGCAAAGGAGGCCAGCTGCTGCAGCGGCGTCGGCGTGCCATAGTACTCGACGATGACCTTGTTGTACAGGCCAGGCGTCGCGCGGCCGGTCCGGATCGAGGCGAAGTCTTCCTTGGCTACCTCAACTGCCTTGTCCATCTTGTCCCCGGCTTCGAGCAAGGTTTCTTCGATCACGGTCTCTCCTCAGAAATTGGTGCGTCCCGGGGGCCGGGGCGCGGCACGTCTTCTTTGTGCGCCTGCCGTATTCCGCCGGGCGCTTTTGTCTTCCGCCTGGCGGCGGAAAGGTCCTGAAAACATCCTAGCCGTTGCTAGGGGGTGACGACGGTGCCCAGGTCTTCGCCCCGGATGGCGCGGGTGACGTTGCCCTCGCCTTCCATGCCGAAGACCACCATTGTGAGGTTGTTGTCCTTGCACATGGTCATCGCGGTCTGGTCCATCACGCGGATGTCGCGGCGGAGGGCGTCGTCGTAGCTGAGGCGGTGCAGTTTCTCCGCCGTCGGGTCCTTCTTCGGGTCGGCGGTGTAGACGCCGTCGACGCCGCTCTTGGCCATCAGGACGACGTCGGCGTGGACCTCCATGGCGCGCTGGGCGGCCACGGTGTCCGTGGAGAAGTACGGCAGGCCGGCGCCGGCGCCGAAGATGACAACCCGGCCCTTTTCCATGTGGCGGATGGCGCGGCGGGGGATGTAGGCCTCGGCGACCTGGCCCATGGTGATGGCGCTCTGCACGCGCGTTTCCACCCCGGCCTGCTCAAGGAAGTCCTGGAGCGCGAGGCAGTTCATGACGGTTCCGAGCATGCCCATATAGTCGGCGCGGGAGCGGTCCATGCCGCTCTGGGACAGTTCGGCGCCGCGGAAGAAGTTGCCTCCGCCGACGACGATTGCGACCTCCACATCGGGAACTGCGGCGGCGATCTGCTTGGCCACGCCGCGGACGGTATCCGGGTCGACGCCCAGTTTCCCACCGCCGAAGACCTCGCCGGAGAGCTTCAAGAGGACGCGGCGCCTGTTCTTCTTTGGCTGGGCTGAAGTGGTGACGGTTTCCATGGTGCCTTCCCGTTGGTGAACTCTGAGTTAGGTTATCGTGCTGGGCGCCCAAGGAGGCATTCCGGCCGTGACCGGAAACGGTGCCTCACGGGTGCATGCAAAAGGGGTGGCCACCGTGGTGACCACCCCCTTAGCGTGTCTGGCTAGTGCCTGACTGGTGTCTGGCCAGTCTGACTAGGAACCGACGCGGAAGCGCGTGAAGGCAGTTGCCTTGACGCCGGCTTCTTCGAGGACCTGTGCGACAGACTTCTTGGCATCCTTGGCGAATGCCTGGTCAACGAGGACCTCGCCCTTGTAGAAGCCGGTAACGCGGCCTTCGACAATCTTGGTCATCGCAGCTTCGGGCTTGCCCTCGGCCTTGGCCGTTTCCTCGGCGATGCGGCGCTCGGACTCGACGAGATCGGCCGGAACGTCCTCACGGGTGAGGTAGTTCGGAGCCATGGCGGCGACGTGAACGGCGACGTCGTGGGCTGCGGTGGCAGCCGCTTCGCCTTCGCCGTCAACAGCGAACAGCACGCCGACCTGGGCCGGGAGGTCCTTGGAGGTCTTGTGCAGGTAAGCGTCGACCGTGGCGCCCTCGATGCGGGAGACGCGGCGGACAACAACCTTCTCGCCCAGAACGGCGCCTTCTTCGATGACGACCTCGGACAGCGGCTTGCCGTCGACCTCGGTGGCGAGCAGGGTCTCGAGGTCGGCAGCGCCGGACTCGACGGCCACAGCCAGGACCTTGTCGGCCAGCTGGATGAACTTGTCAGCCTTAGCGACGAAGTCGGTCTCGCAGTTGACTTCGATCATCACGCCGACGCCGTTGGCGACCTTGGCGGCAACCAGGCCTTCGGCGGTGGAGCGGCCTTCGCGCTTGGTGGCGCCCTTCAGGCCCTTGATGCGGATGATTTCGATGGCCTTCTCGGCGTCACCGTTGGCTTCGTCAAGAGCCTTCTTGACATCCATCATGCCGGCGCCAGTGCGCTCGCGCAGAGCCTTGATATCAGCGGCAGTGTAGTTCGCCATGTGAACCCCTCTGTCTAGAAATTTATGTGGTGTACGGACCGACAGGACGGCTGCTCACCGAGTGAGCGGCCATCCTGTCGGTACCCCCTATGCAGCTGAGCGCATGTGGGGAGATCCAGATTTACTTGTCTGACTACTTGGCTTCGTCGGCAGCCGGTGCTTCAACAGCAGCGGGCGCTTCCTCAGCAGCCGGAGCAGCTTCGGCGGCCGGTGCTTCGTCTGCAGCCGGTGCAGCCTCAGCGGCGGGTGCTGCGGCAGCTTCAGCCTTGTTGCCTTCGAGGAGCTCGCGCTCCCACTCGGCCAGCGGCTCTTCCGGAGCTTCCGTGGTCCCGGTGGCGCGCTGGTTACGGGCGATGAGGCCCTCAGCAACGGCGTCGGCGACAACGCGGGTCAGCAGGTTGACGGAGCGGATGGCGTCGTCGTTACCCGGGATCGGGAAGTCGACTTCGTCGGGATCGCAGTTGGTGTCCAGGATGGCCACAACCGGGATGTTCAGTTTCTTGGCCTCGTCGACAGCAAGGTGTTCCTTCTTGGTGTCAACGATCCACAGCGCGGACGGCGCCTTGGTCAGGTTGCGGATACCACCGAGGTTGGTTTCCAGCTTGGTGAGTTCGCGGCGAAGGAGCAGCAGTTCCTTCTTGGTGTAAGCCGAACCGGCGACGTCGTCGAAGTCGATCTCTTCGAGTTCCTTCATGCGCTGGATGCGCTTGGAGACCGTCTGGAAGTTGGTCAGCATACCGCCGAGCCAACGCTGGTTGACGTAGGGCTGGCCAACGCGGGTGGCCTGCTCGGCGATGGATTCCTGCGCCTGCTTCTTGGTGCCGACGAAGAGAACGGTGCCGCCGTGTGCAACGGTGGCCTTCACGAACTCGTAGGCACGGTCGATGTAGGACAGCGACTGCTGCAGGTCAATGATGTAGATACCGTTGCGCTCCGTGAAGATGAAGCGCTTCATCTTCGGGTTCCAACGGCGGGTCTGGTGTCCAAAGTGGACGCCGCTGTCAAGCAGCTGGCGCATAGTTACGACGGGCATGCCGACGCTCCTTCCGGCAGGTCATTCATGAGAGAGCCCATGGCCCTCTTACCCTGCCAATAGTTGACGGTTGTTTAGCATTCGCCCGGGGCGGGCGTTGCTCCTGGCATCCACTGCGCTTCCCATCCGCGCCATATGGACATGCCATGTGGAACGGACCGCAGGAGGCGCAGTCCTCCGCATCGGAAGTTTCAGGCTTCTTTTGAGGAGGGCTGGATACGCGTAGTCAGCTGCTGCTCCCCCGCACCCCTGAATGAGGCGTGCCGGCTTCGGCAATCACGAATATCGCGACTTACAAGCGTGAGGGCACAGCAAACTGCTCCACCAAGTGTACTACAGCGACCCCGCCCGGGAGGACGGTTTTGCCACGGCAGCGGTGCGGGGTTCGGGGGCTTTGGCGGGGGCTGGCGGGCACCTTATCCACATAGCCATGGCGGGAGATTCCGCCCGGGGTGCTGCCTTGACAGGCTGGGGCCATGAAGCTCCCACTTGGCCCGCGGGCATTGCTCCTGGCAGCACAGCTCCTGGCGGCATTGTTCCTGGCCACGTTCCTGGCACCTCCCCCCATCACCGCCGACGCCGATATCTCCGCCGCTGCCCATGCCTCCGCCGCCGACGCCGACGCTACAGACGCCGTCGTTGCCGCCGTCCGCTCCGGCCCCACAGACGCCGGATACCCCGCCATTGCCGCCCGGTCCGGCCCCACAGCCACCGGCTACCCCGACATTACCGCCCGGGCTGCGATTTCCTCCGGCCGGGGCTCCCCGAGGGCGGGGCCGGTCCCTGCGCCTGCCTGGAGCTGGCCGCTGAGCCCGCGGCCGGCGGTGCTCCGCGCCTTCGATCCCCCGGCCAAGCCGTGGCTCAGCGGTCACCGCGGCGTCGATCTTGAGGCGGCCTTCGATGGCGCCCCCCTCAAGTCGCCCGCCGCCGGGACGGTGAGCTTTGTCGGGACGGTGGTGGACCGGCCGGTCATCACGATCGATCACGGCAACGGGCTGCGCAGCAGTTTCGAGCCGGTGGCGAGTTCACTGAGGGCAGGGTCCGCCGTGGCGGAGGGCGATGTCCTGGGGCAGGTGCAGACCGGCCACTGCGGCCCGGCCCCGCCCTGCCTCCACTGGGGCGTCCGCCGCGGCGAAGACTACGTCAACCCGCTGGCTTTCGTGATGGACCTTCGGCCGTCGGTTCTGCTCCCGCCCCTGAATCCGGGTCCGTGATGCAGCATTTGGCGCCGTCTTTGATGCGCGGATCGTCCATTGACGCCCGCGGGCAGCCGCGGCGACCGTTTGGCTTTGATGCGCGGATCGTCCATTGACGCCCGCGGGCAGCCGCGGCGACAGTTTGGCGCCCGTTTGGCGCCCGTCAGACGATCGCTGAAATGCCCGTGATAGCCCGGCCGGTGACGAGGGTGTTGATTTCGTGCGTGCCCTCATAGGAGTAGATGGCTTCGGCGTCCGCAAAGACTTTGGCCATCTCGAAGTCCGTCACGATCCCGTTCCCGCCGAGGATGCTCCGGCCCAGGGCCACGCTTTCGCGCATCCGCGCGGTGGTGAAAGCCTTGGCCAGCGCGGACTGCTCGTCCTTCGCCTCCCCCGCGTCCTCCAGCTGGGAAAGCCTCACCATCATGCCCATGGAGCTGACCGCATTGCCGAGGATCTGCACGAGCTGGTGCTGGATCAGTTGGAAGGAGGCAATCGGACGGCCGAACTGGCTGCGTTCCACGGCGTAGCGCCGGGCGACGTCGAAGGCCGCGAGCTGCTGGCCCACCGCTTGCCAGGCCACGGCCAGGCGGGTGACTTTCAGGACCTTGTTGGTGTCGCGGAAGCTGTTGGCGTTGGCGAGCTTGAAGAACGCCGGCACCACAACGTTGTCCAACGTGATGTCAGCGTTCTGCACCGTGCGCAGCGAGATCTTGTTCTCGATTTTCACGGCACTGTACCCCTCCGACTTGGTGTCCACGAGGAACCCTTTGACCTGGTTGTCTTCGACATCGCGGGCGTAGATGACCACCCAGTCGGAGAAAGTCGCGTTGCCGATCCAGCGCTTGGCTCCATTGAGGATCCAGTTATCGCCGTCGCGCCGTGCC
This sequence comes from Arthrobacter sp. 05N33_2, assembly GCF_056397425.1. Lineage (NCBI taxonomy): Bacteria > Bacillati > Actinomycetota > Actinomycetes > Micrococcales > Micrococcaceae > Arthrobacter > Arthrobacter sp. 05N33_2. The sequence continues at coordinate 36,147 of NZ_JBFTNJ010000024.1, read as the reverse complement.
GTGGTGCGCGTACCGCCGGCGACGTCGGAGCCGCCCAGGGGTTCGGTGAGGCCGAAGGCGCCGATCTTCTTGAGCGAGTAGATCTCGGGAAGCCACGCGTCCTGCTGCTCCTGGGAGGCAAGGGCTTCGATGGAGCCCGTGAAGAGCCCGTCGTGGACGCCCATGAACGTCGCGATCGACGTGTCGGCGCGGGTGGCCTCCGCGTGCAGGATGCCTGCGAAGAGGTTCGAGTAGCCCTGCCTCCGGACGGGGCTGACCAGGTCGATTTCGGCGAGCTTCGGGATCAACTCCATGGGGAACTCCGCGCGATTCCAGCAATCGACGGCGATCGGCCGGACTTCGCGGGTGAGGAACTCGCGGACTTCGGCCAGCCTGTCCTGCTCCTTGGCGCTGAGCAGCTGCTCGAACGCAAAGAAATCGCCATCGGCGTAGGGCAGGTTGTGGATGTCGATGGCAGCTTTGGACATGGTGTTCCTTCACTCGATCAGCGGGGACCAAAAGGGCGCGGGCTTCGCGCCGACAATATGTTACTGATCAGTAACTTATCTCAGTGTCGGGACGCCTGCAAGTGCCGGCCCAACGAAACCCGACAAAAAGGGAGCCGCGGCCGACGTCGGACGTCAGCCACGGCTCCCGTGATTGCGGACCCCGGAAGAGGGGGCCGCCGCAGAAATAAAAGTAGGGCTACTCGGACTTGAACCGAGGACCTTAGGATTATGAGTCCCGCGCTCTAACCAGCTGAGCTATAGCCCCTTGCGCCCGGAGCCAGACCTGGCCCGCGGGGGCCGGATTGGTTCCGGGCAAAAATACTCTAGCAATAGTAGACGCATCACACGTGCATGCCGCCACCGGCAGGCGGCCTGCCGGTGCTGACCCGGGTGCTCTTGGACTGGACGCCGTGGAACCTGCGGCGTTCGGAGGGGCTGCAGTTCTGCCAGGCGGTGTGCCTAGAGGACCAGGTCGTCGTAGCTCGCGCCCCGGTAGATGTCCTCAAACGTCTGCAGCGTGCGCGCGATACCGTGGCTTTCCACCATTTCTCGGCTGGTCTTGCCCATCGCATCACGCTCGTGGTCGGGCAGCGAGAACACGCGCGTCAGCTTGGCCGCGAGGTCATCGCTGTCGTTGGGGATAAAGAGATAGCCATTTTCCCCGTCGCGGACCAGGTGCGGCAGCGCCATGGCGTCGGCCAGCAGGACTGGCGTGGACGCCGACATCGCCTCCAGGGTCACGAGGGACTGAAGTTCTGCCGTGCCGGGCATGCAGAACACATCGGCCGTGATGTAGGCCTTGCGAAGTTCGGCGTCACTGGCCAGGCCGAGGAACCTCACCCTGTCCTTCAGTCCGAGCCGGGCGACCTGCGCCTCCAGGGCAGGGCGGACTTCTCCGCCGCCGACGATTTCGAGGTGGATGTCCAGTTCTTTGGGCGTCTTGGCGACGGCATCGATCAGGACGTCCACGTGCTTCTCCTCCGCCAGCCGGCCGGCGAAGAGGACCGTGGGGCTGGCGTGGCGTTCCACCGTCTCGCCGGGATGCAGCTCGTAGGCTGCGGCGTCGATGCCGTTGGAAAGGGGCAGGACCTGGCGGAGGAAGGCGTGCTGGTGCATGGCTTTGGCGGCAAGGGGCGTGGGTGTGGTCACGACGTCGGCTTGGCCCATGACCTTGCCCATGTCCCGCCAGGAGATCCGGCCCACAATGTCTTTGAACCACTGCGGGAACGGCAGGAAGGGGTTCAGGTTTTCGGGCATGAAGTGGTTCGTCGCCACCACCCGGATGCCGCGCTTCACGGCCTCGTACAGGACGTGCTCGCCGATCATGTAGTGGCTCTGGATGTGCACCACGTCCGGCTGGATGCGGTCGAACAACAGCCCTATTTCCTTCTTGATCTCCCAGGGGAAGGTGACCCGGAAGTACTCGTGCGTGGGCACCGAGTGGGAGCGCAGGCGGTGGACGGTAGCCTCGTCGCTGAACTCGCTGTAGCTCGGGCCCTTGCCCGGGCGGCACGCCAGGACGTGGACATCGTGACCCCGGGCTGTCATGCCCTTGGCGAGGCGGTAGCCGAACTGGGCGGCGCCGTTGACGTGGGGCGGGTACGTGTCAGCGGCAATCAGGATGGTCAGCGGGGGCTGGTTGTCGGACGTGGTCACGTGAAGAGCTCCTGGTGGTCGCTGTGCGGACAGCTGGATCAATGGCGGCCGGCTGGCAGTCGGCACAGGCGCGCCGGGCCTGCAGCCGAAGTCTGGACTGACGCCCTAGGACCTGCCCGCKGCCTTSCGCGCGTCCTTCTTGCGCTTGGTGACTTCCGGGTGGTGCCTGGAGAGGGCTATGACTCCCACGATAGCAAGCAATGCGGCCGTCCCCATGGCAATAGCCGTCACGGGTTGGACATCCGGACGCAGTTCTCCCAGAATCACGATGCCAATCGCGATGCCCACGATGGGGTCGATCACCGTCAATCCGGCGATCACGAGGTCAGGCGGTCCGCTGGAGTAGGCGTTTTGGACAAACCACGATCCCAGAGCGCCTGCAGCAATAATCGCAACGACGCTGTACCACGGCACATTCAGCAGGAACTGCCCATTTGGATCGAGCAGATGCCTGCCAATGATGCGGGTCAGCACAGCAACGAAGCCGAACAGGACGCCGGCGCCGAGGATGTAGACGAAGGCGCTCATGCGGTGCCTGAACAGGACCGCGAGCGTGCCAAAGGCCGCAACCGCAATGGCCAGAAGCAGCACGATTGTCAGCTCGTCCTCGCTGCTGACGTTGTGATTCTCCTGCGTGGCGGTGACGGCCAGCAGCACGAACAGCGCTGAGCCGGTCACGCAGAGCGAGATGGCCACGACGGTTGCCCGGTTCATGCTCAGGCCCTGGTCCTTGGTGTTGACCACGGTGGTGATGACCAGGGCGATCGCGCCGATCGGCTGCACCACGGTCAAGGGCGCCATGACGAGGGCGATCGCGTTCATTCCCATCCCGGCGCACAGCAGAAGGAACCCGAATACCCAGCGCGGGTTACGCACGAGCCGCAGCAGGCCGTGGGTGCTCAGCGCCAGACCGCCGGTATCGGCCTTGACTGCACTGCCCTGGCGCTGTGCCCCAAACGCCAGGCAGAAGGCGCCGAGGACCGCAAGCAAAACCGCAACCCAGACCATCAGAGGGAGCCGCCGTCGTGCGCCCGAAGCTGCCTGCCCTTGCCGATGATGGCCCAGACGTAGTTGTAGGCCGCGATCCAGTGCCCCACGAGGCCCAGGCCCAGGAAGATCCACGCGACCGTGGCATAGACCTCCGCGGCGGGCACCGGAAGCTTGGAGAGCACCAGCAGCGGCGTGCCCACCAGCAGCAGGCCCGTCCGGATCTTTCCGATGCGGCTCACCGGCAGATCCGGGTGGCCGTGGAAATAGAACACTGACAGAGCCAGCAGGACTGCGTCCGGGACCAGCAGCGCGGCGAGATACCACCACTCGACGACGCCTGCGATCACGAGGGTCACGGCGACGGCGATCAGGGAGAGCCTGTCCGCAATCGGGTCCATGACCCGTCCGAGGTTGGACATCTGATTGAAGCGGCGGGCGATGTAGCCGTCCACCCAGTCGGTACTGGCCATGACGGCGAGCACGAGGGCACCGTAGCCGTACTTGTGCTCCGAGAGGACCAGCCAGATGAATAGCGGAACGCCGAGGAAGCGCACCACGGTCAGGACATTGGGAACCGTGAAGACCGCGTCGCGGTGGACGAGGGGCTGCCCGGGGCGGGCGCCGGCGCCGATGAACTTCATCGATTCCCCCTTTCCGTGGACGGCAACGGTTTGGCGTTTAGGTTCAGGGATCTGTCTAGCCCTTTATCAGCCTGCGCACCAGGACCGCGAGGGCGGCCCCAGAGGCGGCGAGCACAGCCAGGGGCTTCCAGCGCCGCTTGATCGTGTCGGCCAGGCCCTGCCCGTCAGCGGATGCGGCCGACCCCGCCGAGGATCGGGCTGAGGCGCGGAAGCCTGCGATCTTGTCGCTGAGCTGCTCCTTTCCGTCCTGGAGCCGTACCTGGGCGGCCGCCAGCAGGGTTTGGGCCTGGGTCTTGACATCGAGTTCGCGGCCGAGGTCGTCGCGGACGCCGGTAAGGTGCGTGCGCCGCAGGTCCAGCCGGCGTCGGAGTTCAGCCTCTGTGGGCGGCGGCCCGAAGTCGGGCTTGGCGGCAGCCTTTGCTTCCTTTTCCGCCGTCGCCTTGGCGGCGGCAGCTTCCTTGGCGGCCTTCGCTGCTTTGTACTGCTCGGTGCTCGGGTCCAGGATCCTGGCGTCGAAGGCGGAGCCTTCCTTGGCGATGCCGAGATCGTACTTGAGCCCACGGATCGTGTTCTCGGGGACCAACGGCATGAGCTTCTTGAACTTGTTCTGCCCGATGAGCGCCCCGATCGCGGCGATAATCAGGCAGACGGCAGAGACCAACAAGGCGGCGAGCCACGCGGGCATGATGGTGGCCAGTCCCATGATCGCTGCAACGAAGAGTCCGATCACCAGGAGTCCAACGAAGACCAAGGCGACGGCGAAGAAGGCGCCGGCGASGCCGAGCTGTGCCCCCTTGCGCTTGATTTCGGCCTTGGCCAGGGCAATCTCGTCATTGAGCTGCCGGGGCGCCAGCTTGAAGATCATCTTCAGGGTTTGCGGCAGCGCGGAAATCCGCAACCCGCTGCCTGTGCCGCCGCTGTGACGTCCGCTCATCGGTCCCGCCTAACTGGTGCCATCCGTCGATCCGCTCGCGCGGGCTTGCCGGGTCTGGACAGCTTCGCACAGACCCCGGTGTCAAAACTATCATTTAGGCTCTTGGGAGGCCTTTTCGGGCAAGGTGTGGCGCGCCCGCCCAGCCACCGGCCGGCCACCCCGGCGGGCCCTAGGATGGACCACTGTGAGCACACCCCACAATCCCGGTGATTCCCTGAGCCGCCGTCGTAAATTCCTCTACATCCTGACGCTCGGCGCTTTGACCGCCCTCGGGCCGTTCACGGTCGACCTCTACTTGCCCGCATTCCCGGCCCTGGAAGACAGCCTTGGCGTCTCCGCGGCCGCGGTGCAGCTGACGCTCACGGGGACGACCATCGGTTTCGCGCTGGGACAGCTGGTCGTGGGCCCGCTGAGCGACAAGTTCGGCCGGCGCCTGCCCCTGATCGTGGCGACAGCGGTCCACATCGCGGCGTCCCTGGGCGCAGCGCAGTCCACGGACATCGCCACGCTGGGTTTTTTCCGCGTCCTCATGGGTGTCGGGGCTGCAGGGGGCGGCGTGGTGGCCATGGCCATGGTCCGTGACCTGTTCAGCGGCTACGCGATGGTGCGGATGTTCGCGAGGATGGCTCTGGTCAACGGGCTGGCGCCGATCCTCGCCCCGGTCATCGGCTCCCAGCTGCTGTTGCTGATGCCCTGGCCCGGCATCTTCCTGTTCCTGGCCGCCTACGGGACCTGCGTCATCATCGCGGCCCTCTTCGTGATCCGGGAAACCCTGCCGCCGGAACTGCGCGGCAAAACCGGGATGACCATGGGCCAGCGTTACAAGGTGCTGTTCTCCGACCGGATCTTCGTAGGCCTGCTGCTGGTGGGCGGGATGAACTTCGCGGGCCTCTTCACCTACCTCTCCGCCTCGCCTTTCCTGTTCCAGAATGTCTACGGGTTCACGCCCCAGCAGTACGGCCTGCTCTTTGGCGTCAACTCGCTGGGCATCGTGGCAGGCGTGCAGACCAGCGCGCGGCTCATCAAGCGCGTCCCGCCGCAGTGGATCCTGGCTTGTTCCACGGCCTGGATGTTCGTCATGGCCGTCCTGATTGTCGTCTTCGACCAGCTGGGGTTCGGGCTGTGGGGCGTCCTGGTGCCGCTGTGGTTCTACATCCTGGGCGCCGGTTTCACCTTCCCCACCGTGCAGGTCCTGGCCCTGGCCAAACACGGAGCCCAAGCCGGAACCGCGGCTTCACTTCTCGGCGCGGCGACCTTTTTGATGGCTGGCCTGGTCTCGCCGGTGGTCGGCTGGCTCGGCGTCAGCTCCGCAACCCCGATGGGCGCCGTCCAGGCCGTCTGCATCCTTCTGGCGGCCGCTGCGCTGTGGCTGGTTGTTCGGCCCAGTACGGTGCCACCGATCCAGTAGCCGGGCCCTCCCCGGGGGGACATGCCCATTCWTCRCGGCCTCYCCCACGGGACATGCCCATTCTTCACGGCCTCCCCCACGGGACATGCCCATTCTTCACGGCCTCCCCCACGGGACATGCCCATTCTTCACGGCCTCCCCCACGGGACATGCCCATTCTTGGCGCCCGGGGCTGGACATATTGCACTATGTCCATCCGCCAGGACCACCACTGGACATGTCCCCAAGGGCATCCCGCCAGCACTGAGCATGTCCCCCGGACAGCCCCAGTACAGCGGACACCGTGGCCCGGCCCCGTGCCTGTGGCACTGCCCAGCCGTACCCCGGCAACCCTGCACCCTTGCACCCCTGTGCCTGCGCCTGTGCCTGTTGCGCTGCCCAGCTGCACCTTTCACCCCCGGAACCCTCTGAACCCCTGCACCAGTAAACCCGCACGCCCGCGCATCCCTGCGACCCTGCAGCTCTTGTCCTCTGGCCCGTCGCTCCGCCAACATGGCCTGCACTCTGGCCTCTGCCCTATGGCCCCGCCCACCCGCCCACGCAGCCCTGTCCGTGGCCTGCAGCCCTTGCGCCCCGTCGCGCCCTGTTCGACGTCCGCGCCGGGCGATAAAGTTATTTCATGCCCGACAGGCAGGATCACCAGCCCCTTCCGGCCACTTGGCAGCGGTGCGACGCCGGAATCCTGCCCCTGTGGTGGGATCGCTTGTGCGCTCAGACCAGTCCGCAGTCGGCCGCCCTGTTCGCCGCCGGCCTGTTCACCGAAGACCGCCGCCGCCCAATCGCCCAGTGGTACAACCCCGCATATGACTCCGCCCTCCTCGTGGCACCGGAATCTTCCCCGGAATGGCCGGTGCAACGGTTCGGCATCTTCTATGCGCCCCCGGGCGGCGGATTCACCCAGGTGCACTCGGCGCCGCATGAATGGCACCCGCGGGAACCTCGGAAGTCCCCCACGGAGCTGGAGGCCTTCCAGGCAGCGGTCGCCGAGGCCCAGCGCTTCCTCCAGGTGGAAATGTACTTCGTCTGAACCTCTACCTGAACTGCCCGCCACTGCGTTGCCCGGCGGAAAGCCCTGGCCATTGACGGGGCAACAAAAAAGAGGAAATAAAAAAGGTCCCGCGGCTGGTTTTCACCGGCCGCGGGACCTGTCCGCTCCTCCTGCTGGACTTGAACCAGCAACCCTTCGATTAACAGTCGAATGCTCTGCCAATTGAGCTAAGGAGGAATGAAGCAGGTACGACATTAGCAAAGGTTTTGCCGGTAGGGAAATCGGCCACGGGGCCAGCGCCTGCCAGTCGCGAAATACCCCCTCCGGGTATAAAAAAGTCCCCGTTCCGGAACCCGGAACGGGGACTGCGCGCTCCTCCTGCTGGACTTGAACCAGCAACCCTTCGATTAACAGTCGAATGCTCTGCCAATTGAGCTAAGGAGGAATGAAGCGGGTATAAGCCTAGCAAACACCAGCCCGGGAAACGAAATCGGCGGCTCAGGCGTCCGAGCGCAGGGACCGCCGCTGCATCTCAAGTTGCATGAGTTCGCGATTCAGCCGCTGGAATTCCTCGGGGTCGGCCGAGGCGTCCAGACGCTGCAGCTGGCCCATCTTCTCGGCCTTGACGCGGGTGATCTGGAGCTCGAACAAGCGGGCGAGGATGTCCTTGCAGTAGCGCAGGACGCCTTCGGGGGTGTTGGCCGGCAAGGGCACCACGGAGAGCTCGGACACGAGCGGGCGAAGGGGCTCAGGGACCTCCTGCAGCAGCTGCTCGACCCAGCGCACCGGATCCCCCGAAGACCCGAGTCCGGTGGCCCGGATGGCCTCGTGGATGGCGAGATAGGCGGGTGTGGAGAACCGCGCCTCCGAGAAGCGCTGCCACGTCTCGCCCTCGAGCATGCCGGGTTCCTGCAGCGCGACCTCGAGCGCCTGGCGCTCCATCGCGGCCACGGGGTCCCGGGGATCAGGGCGGTTGAAGGACGGGAGTACGGCCGACGGCGGCAAGGGGGCAACGCCGGGCGCGGTCCCGGCAAAGCCGCGGCCGGACCCTGCATACCCCTGCCCGCCCCCAAGCCCGTGACTCTGGGCCTGGCCGCCGCCCGGCGGAGCCGATGCAGCCTGTGCGGCGCGCTTGGTCGCCGCGCCGACGGCCCTGCTGACCTCCTCGACCGGCATCCCAAGCCAGCCGGCGAGCTCCCGGGCATAGGCCGGCCGGATTCCGGCGTCGCGAATCTGCGCCACCACGGGCGCGGATTCACGCAGGGCCGCGATCCGGCCCTCGACCGTGTCCAGATTGTGCCGCTTCAGGGTGGCCCGGATGGCGAACTCAAACAGCGGGCGGCGGCTACCGATCAAATCCCGGACGGCGGAGTCGCCCTTGGACTGGCGCAGTTCGCAGGGGTCCGCGCCGTTGGGTTCGACCGCCACGAAGGTTTGTGCGACAAACCGCTGGTCTTCTTCGAAGGCGCGCAGGGCCGCCTTCTGCCCGGCAGCGTCGCCGTCGAACGTAAAGATGACCTCTCCCCCGCTGCCGTCGTCGGAGAGCAACCGGCGGGCGATCTTGATGTGCTCGGTGCCGAAGGCGGTCCCGCACGTGGCTACCGCCGTCGGAATGCCGGCCAGGTGGCAGGCCATGACGTCGGTGTAGCCTTCCACGACCACGAGCTGGCGGTCTTTGGCGATGTTGCGCTTGGCGAGGTCGATTCCGTAAAGGACCTGGGACTTCTTGTAGAGCGCGGTTTCGGGGGTGTTCAGGTACTTCGGGCCCTGATCGTCCTCGTAGAGCTTGCGGGCACCGAAGCCGATGGTGTCGCCGGCGATATCCCGGATGGGCCAGATCAGCCGGCCGCGGAAACGGTCATAGATCCCCCGGCCGCCTTCAGAGAACATGCCGGTCAGCTTGAGTTCCGGGTCCGTGTAGCCGCGGCCACGGAGGTGCTTGAGAAGCGAGTCCCAGCCCTGCGGCGCGTAGCCCACACCGAACTGTTCGGCCGCCGCACGGTCGAAGCCGCGCCCGTAGAGGAAGTTGCGGCCCTCAGCGGCGCCGGGGGTGAGCAGCTGGGCACGGAAGAACTCGTCGGCCACCTTGTGCGCGTCCAGCAGCCGCTGGCGCCGGCCGATGTCCTCCCGGTTGGGCCCGGAGCCGCCGTCCTCGTAATGGAGCTCGAAGCCGATCCGGTGGGCCAGCTTCTCGACGGCCTCGTGGAAGGAGATGTGGTCCAGCTTTTGGACGAAGGAGATGACGTCGCCGTCCTCGCCGCAGCCAAAGCAGTGGTACCGGCCAACCTGGGGTCGAACGGTGAAAGATGGAGAACGCTCGTCGTGGAAGGGGCACAGACCCTTGTAGGACCCGAGCCCGGCTCCCTTGAGCGTCACGTAACCGTCGACGACTTCCTTGATGTCGGTGCGCTGGCGTACTTCATCGATGTCTTCGCGTTTGATCAGGCCGGCCACATTGCCATCCTAGTCCCCGGGTACGACGCCGACGGGCCGGCCATGGCGGCCCTCACCACAGCGACGGCAGGCTGCCCACGAGACGCTCGTACATGGCCAGCGCCGAGCCGTCCGTCAGCGACGCGACCTGGTCGATGACGACACGCAGCCGCGCGGCGTCGTCGCCCGCGTCGAGCCAGTCGGCGGCGAACATCGGTTCCAGATGGCGGTCCCCCGTGGCGCTGAGCGCGGTGACGAGGGCATGCAGGACCTCACGCTGACGCTCGTAGATGGGCTGCCGGTGTTCGGTGGTCATCACGAAGGTGGTGGCCAGGCCCTTCATGACCGCGATTTCCATCACGGTTTCATCCGGAACGATCAGCTCCGCGTTGTAGCGGGTCAGGTTTTCCGGACCGTAGACCGTGCGGGTGGCCTCCAGCGCGCTCTGGCAGAAGCGGCCGATGAGCTGGCTGGTCATGTCCTTGAGCGCCGCCATGGCTTTGCGGCTGCCGTCGGCCTCGCGCACCCAGACATCCGTGGCCTCCAGCCGGGCCAGGGCGGCGTCGATCGCGGCGGGATCGTTGTGCGGCAGGTACCACTGCTTGGCGTAGCCGACGACGCGGGCGCGGTGGTCCGGGTTGTCCATCCAGCGCAGCTGGAAATGCCCTGCCACGATCGCGTCCTCGACGTCGTGCACCGAGTAGGAGATATCGTCCGCCAGGTCCATGACCTGCGCTTCGAGGCAGGACCGGCGTTCCGGGGCGCCGTCGCGGATCCAGTCGAAGATGGGGAGGTCGTCCTCGTAGGCACCGAACTTGCTGGTCCGCTCCCCGTGGATGACGGGGGCGTTTACCGCGGACCACGGGTATTTGGCGGCGGCATCGAGACTGGCCCGGGTCAGGTTCAGGCCGGCCGGCCGGCCGTCGGCGGCGAGGACCTTTGGCTCCAGCCGGGTCAGCAGCCGCAGCGTCTGGGCGTTGCCTTCGAAGCCGCCGATCCCGTGCGCCACCTCGTTGAGGGCGGCTTCGCCATTGTGGCCGAAAGGCGGGTGGCCGAGGTCGTGGCTGAGGCATGCGGTGTCCACGACGTCGGGGTCACAGCCCAGCGCACGGCCCAGTTCGCGGCCCACCTGGGCAACTTCGAGGCTGTGGGTGAGCCGGGTCCGGACGAAGTCGTCGGTATCCGGGGCCACCACCTGGGTCTTCGCGCCGAGCCGGCGCAGCGCCGAGGAGTGCAGGACCCTTGCACGGTCACGCTCGAAGTCCGAGCGGTAGGTGCTCTTGGGCGGCTCCTCGACCCAGCGGGCCCAGTCGCGGGAGGTATACCCGTCCAGGACGGGCGCGGTGGTCCGGGTCTCAGCCACCGGAGACATCCAGTTCGGCGAAGGAAATATCGCGGGTCTGGGCGTCATCCAGCGTCCGGTTCAGCAGCCAGTCCTTTGGCAGGGCCGGTTTTTTGGGCGAACCAGCGCGGCCGCGCGGACCCTCGGCGTCGCCTCCGGGATACGGCGAGTCGAGGTCCAGCTGGTCCAGGGTGCCGCGYAGCACCTCCAGGCTGGTGACGAGCGCCAGCTTGGTCCGCAGTTCGCTGCCGACCACGTAGCCCTTGAAGTACCAGGCAATGTGCTTGCGGATTTCGCGCAGGGCTTTGCCCTCGTCCCCGAAGGTCTCGACCATGAGCTCAGCGTGCCGGTACACGCTCTCGGCAACCTGGCGCAGGTCCGGCCGGTGCCGCTGGTCGCTGCCTTCGAACGCGGCCATGAGGTCGCCGAACAACCAGGGCCTGCCCTGGCAGCCACGGCCGACGACGACGCCGTCCACACCCGTTTCGCGGACCATCCGGACCGCGTCCTCCGCGGACCAGATATCTCCGTTGCCGAGAACTGGAATGTCCGGCAGGGCTTCGCGCAGCCGGGCGATGGCGGACCAGTCGGCCTGGCCGGAATAGAACTGGGCGGCCGTGCGGCCATGAAGGGCGACGGCTGCGACGCCGGAATCGCGGGCAATCCGGCCGGCATCGAGGTAGGTCAGGTGGTCCTCGTCGATGCCCTTGCGCATCTTGATGGTCAACGGGACATTGCCCTTGGAGGCTTCCTTCACCGCGGTCTGGACGATGGAGGTGAAGAGGTCGATCTTCCACGGCAAGGCCGATCCGCCGCCGCGCCGGGTGACCTTGGGCACGGGGCAGCCGAAGTTGAGGTCGATGTGGTCCGCCCGGTCCTCCTCCACCAGCATCCGGACGGCCTGGCCGACGGTGACGGGGTCCACGCCGTACAGCTGGACGGAACGGACTTTTTCGTCGTCGTCGTGCGAAATGATGCGCAGCGACTCCGGCGTGCGCTCGACGAGGGCGCGCGAGGTAACCATCTCCGCCACGTACAGGCCGCCGCCGTATTCACGGCACAGTCTGCGGAAGGCGGAGTTGGTGATGCCCGCCATGGGAGCCAGGATCACGGGGGTGTCCACCGTGATCGGGCCCAGCTTCAGGGGCGGGAGTTCCAGCTTGGGGGCGGGAGGGGTTGCTACAACAGTCACCCGACCATTGTCTCAAAGACGGGCAAATCGGCCCGGTCCCGCTCCGCCTATGTGGAAATCTTCCCGATCTGGCGGCGTTCGGGGTGCCTGCAGATTCCTCGTCAGCCCCGCAGTGCGGCCCGCCGCCCGCGGCGCGTCGCAGCACCGGCGCCGTCGGACCCGCCCGGGTCGGTCCCGCCCGGGTCGGACCCGCCCCAATCCGGGGCGGCCCCATCCGACGCGATCCGGTCCGACGCGGGCCCTTCCGGCCGGCCCCGATCCGACGCAGTCCGTTCCGACGCGGTCCCTGCCACCGCACCACCCCTGATGCCGGTGGCCTTGACCACCAGCACGGCGATCAGGGTGGTGACCGGCACGGCCAGGACGAGTCCCACGGAGCCGACGAGGGTGCGGATGACTTCCTCGGAGAGTTCGGCACTGGTCAGGGCGTCCCCGAGCGGCCGCTCGTAGAGCATGACCAGGATCAGCACCGGCAGGGCCGCGCCGGCGTAGGCAAACGCGATGGTGTAGACGGTGGAGGCGATGTGGTCCCGGCCGATCCGCATGGCGGACGTGAAGAGCTGCCGGGCGCTGGTTTCGGGGGCGAGTTCCCACAGTTCCCAGACGGCCGAGGACTGCGTGATGGTGACGTCGTTGAGCACGCCCAGCCCGGAAATGATCAGTCCGCACAGGATGATGCCGGAGATTGAGATGTTGTCCGAGATGTTGGTCAGGGTGGCAGCGTCGTGGCTGCCCACACCGGCGAGGTTGGCGGCGTCGGTGGCCCAGGCCGCCAGCAGCGCCGTAATAGCGAGGCCGAACACCGTCCCGAGCAGCGCCGTCGACGTGCGGGCGGAGAAGCCGTGGGCGAAGTAGAGCACCCCGATCATGATCACCGTGGATCCCACGAGAGCCAGCAGCAGCGGCGGCTTGCCCTCGACCAGCCCGGGCAGCATGAACGAGACAAGCACAACGTACGCGCCGACAAGCCCGATCAGGGCCCGCAGTCCGCGCCAGCGCGCCACGGCGATCACCACGACGGCGTAGAGCACGGCCAGGAAGATGATGGGCAGGGTCCGGACAAAGTCGACGAAGACATAGGCCGGCGCGCCCTGGCCCTCGGCGTCCTGCACCTTCGAGAGGTTCAGGTAGCGGATCCCGTCCCCGGGCTTCACGCCGTGGGACTTCGCGACGTCAGGGTTGATGACCACTTTCACCGGGTTGCCGCCCTTGTCCGGCTCAGTGTAGGCGAACGTGCATTGAGAGCCCTCGTTCGGCGGCTGCGGCGCGGCGCCGGAACCGGAGGTGCCCTGCTGGGCGGCGTCACCGCCGGCCTGGATATCCGAACAGCTGCCGACGACGACCCGCTGGATCTTGCCGGTGTCAAACGTCACCCCCGGGGCCGCCGCGTACGGGCTGGCCAGCGTGATGCCTTCCTTGCTTCCCGACGGCCACATGAAGGCCATGGCCGCCAGGGTCAGCAGCGTCAGCGGGATCAGGATGGCAGCCAGGATCCAGTTGGCCTTCTTCCGCGCAGCCAACATTTGAGGCGTCGGCTCCGGATGTTCGTTGTGGGAGTGCGAGTGTCCGGCGCCCATCAGCAGTTCAACCTCATGCCGAAAACTTTACGGCGTGGGCGGTTCCGCTCAGGACCGATGACGCCGCGCTTACACCGGCGCGATGTTCTGGTTGACGTGGAAGAGGTTCTGCGGATCGTATTTGGCTTTGACCTCCCTCAGCCGCTTGTAGTTCTCCCCGTAGTTCTCCGCAACCCTGGGCAGGTCATCGCCATCCATGAAGTTGATGTAGCCGCCGGGGGCAGAATAGGGCCGCAGCGCGGCCGCGTAGTCCCTCACCCACGCGATGTTTGCCTCGTTTTCCGCGGGGTCCATCCACTGCGCCGCGATCACGGGCGAAAACTTCACGTTCCGGTTGGCGAACGCCGTGTCCGTCGCGCCCACCCGCTGGACCGCACCATCGATGGGGTAGATGTGTACCGCGGTCTGCACGCTGGGGACCTTGCTGCCGTGTTCGATGTGCGCCGCGATGGCACCGTCGTTCAGTTCCGCCAGAAAATCCGCTTTCCAGTAGGCCTGCATGCCAGGGGGCTGCAGCGGGTCGAAAGCCGAGTTCAAGGCGGGGTACGGCATTGGTCCCACCATGGATCCCGCCGCCGGCGCGGCGTCCAGGAACGGCTGCCAGCGTGCCGGACCTTCCGCCGGATCACCGGTCCACATGCCGACGATGACGCACACCGGTTTGCCATGCCATTCCTCGGGCAGGAACGGAACAGGAGGACCCTGGTGGAAGCCCAGGAACGCGCCAAACTCTTCAGGGGCGGTAGCCATGTAGTCCCGGTAAAACCGCGCCACCGTCTCGGCATGCTCGATGGGGTAAATGATGATGCCGGCGTGGACCATGTCCACGGGGTGCATCCGGTACTCGAACGACGTCACGACGCCGAAGTTCCCGCCGCCGCCGCGCAACGCCCAGAACAGGTCCTCGTTCTCGCTTTCGCTGGCGGTAAGGAATCTTCCCTCGGCCGTGACGACGTCGGCAGAGAGGAGGTTGTCGCAGCTGAGGCCATACTTGCGGCTCAGGTATCCGATGCCGCCGCCGAGGGTCAACCCGGCGATACCGGTCGAGCCGACAATGCCGCCGGGAGTTGCCAGCCCGAAGGCATGGGTCGCGTGGTTGAAGTCGGCCCACGTCGCACCCGGCTCCGCGCGCGCCGTCGCGGCTGCCGGATTAACCCGGACGCCGGTCATGTTGGAGAAATCGATGACTAGGGCGTCATCCCACGTGCCAAAGCCCGGGGCACTGTGTCCTCCACCGCGGACCGCCAGGTCCAGGGAGTTGTCCCGGGCGAAGTTGACGCAGGAGATGACATCGGCCACCTGGGATACCTGGGCCACCGCTGCCGGCCTCTTATCGATCATGCCGTTGAAGACTGCCCGTGCCGCGTCGTAGCCGGCGTCGCCGGGCGTGATGATCTGCCCGCGGACTTGCCCGCGCAGGCTATCGAACTGTGTTCCGTTCATTTTGTATACCGTCGATTTCGTCGTGAGATTCGACCGGACGGTTCTCTGCGCTCCCAGCCGGCGTGGCGCCCGGAGGTTTACCTGCTCATGCCTACTCTTCCCGCATTTCCCCGTCAAGGGCGCCAGCAAATGCACGCATGCCGGCCGCACCCATCACCTGGGGCGCCGGCTCCGAATCCACACTAGGGACCACCGGCCTTGACGGGACCGGGCCGCAACCTATGGTTGGTAATTGACGGACGAAGGACCGGAAGGACACATACGTGGCAATGCGCAAACTCGACGACCGCGAGCCGGAGGCGGGCCGTTCCGGGCCCGCCGCCAAAGCCGTGCTGACCATCGCCGAAGCCGCCGGGGAGACCCGCGGAGTCGTGTTGATCCTGCACGGCGGTCGGGCCGACAGTTTTGATGCAGTCCGCGGCCGGCACCTGAGTCCGGCCCGGATGCTGCCCTTCGCCCGGGCGCTGCACAGGCAGGGCGGCCCGCACGGGCTGGCCGCGTGGACCCTGCGCAACCGCTACCGCGGCTGGAACGGGGAGGACATGTCCCCCGTTCACGATGCCCGCTGGGCGCTCGCCCGGATCAGTCAGGAACATCCCGGCGTGCCGGTGTACCTGCTGGGCCACTCCATGGGCGGTCTCACGGC
This sequence comes from Arthrobacter sp. 05N33_2, assembly GCF_056397425.1. Lineage (NCBI taxonomy): Bacteria > Bacillati > Actinomycetota > Actinomycetes > Micrococcales > Micrococcaceae > Arthrobacter > Arthrobacter sp. 05N33_2. Next base: position 20,409 of record NZ_JBFTNJ010000024.1, on the reverse strand, counting down.
GCTGTGCGTGGCCGACGACCCGCAGGTCGAAGCCGTCGTCGCGCTCGCGCCGTGGGTGAACCACAAGACCTCGGTCCAGCCTGTCGCGGGCCGCCGCGTCCTGATCGTCCACGGGACAGAGGACCGCTGGACCAGCCCGGCGAACTCACTGGACTACGCCCGGCGCGCCGAGGGCGTCGCCGCGTCCGTTGACTACGTCTCGCTCAAGGAAGCCGGCCATTTCATGATCCGCCGGCTGGCACTGTGGAACGTGCTTGCGAACGGTTTCGTCCTGGACGCTTTCGGCGAGGCAACGGAGGCCGATGTTTCCGGCGCCAGGGACGCATTGCGCAGCGCCCTCGGCGGAGCCCCGCCGGCGGCCGGAACGCGTATGCCGGTGGTGTTGTGATGCCGCCGTTCCCGCTCGATGCCTTCCTTGGCAGCCTGCCCTGGGTCATCGCGGGACTCGTGGTGCTGCTCGGAGTGACTTTCGCGGTTGCCGTGCGGCAGAACCGGCACTCCGTCATCGACACCGTCTGGGGTCTGGGCTTCGTGGTGGTGGCCGGCATCTCCTGGGTGCTTTCGGCCGGATACGGCGACGCCGGCAGGCGGCTGCTGCTGCTAGCCCTGGTCGCCGTGTGGGGCATCCGCCTCGCCGTCCACATCGGGGCACGCGCACGCGGCGGCCACGAGGACCCGCGCTACGTGGACATGCTCGCCGGAGCGCCCGGATCACGCCACGTCTATGCCCTGCGGCGGGTCTACCTGCCCCAGGGGCTGGTGATGTTCTTCGTCTCGCTCACTATCCAGGTCGGCATGTTCGCCACGGGAAGCCTGGGCTGGCTGGCGTTCGCCGGCGTCCTGCTCTGGATCCTTGGCTTCGTGTTCGAGACGGTCGGCGACTGGCAGCTGACGCAGTTCAAATCCGATCCCGCCAGGCGCGGCACCGTCCTCAACACCGGCCTGTGGCGCTACACCCGCCACCCCAACTATTTCGGCGACGCCGCCGTCTGGGCAGGGCTGTTCCTGGTGGCGGCCGATTCCTGGCCGGGTGTCCTGACCGTTCTCTCCCCCGCCCTGATGATCTGGACGCTCGCCGGCAAGACGGGGAAGCCGCTGACGGAAAAGGCAATGTCCGCGCGTCCCGGGTACAAGGAATACATCGACTCCACCTCCGGCTTCCTGCCCTGGCCGCCCCGGCGGCGGGTGGGCGGACACTGACGTGCGCGGCCCGGCAGGTGCCCGGCACGGGCTGGGCTGGCGGCCCGTGAAGTGGCGGCCGGAGCCCAGCGACCGGTTCTACCGTTTCATTGTCCGCACCGGGCTGGCGCTGCGCTGGCTGTTCCGGATCCGCGTCCTCGTCACGGGGCGGGAGCACCTGCCCCAGCCCGGGCCGCCCACTGCCTCAACCCGAAGCGCATCAACCCGCCTCCCGTCCCGCCCGGTGGTGCCCGGCCAGGGCGCCGTGGTCGCGATCACGCACTTCGGCTACCTCGACTTTGCCTTTGCCGAGATGCTGCTGTGGTGGCACAACCGGGCCCAACTGCGTTTCCTCATCACGCAGGGCGCCGCCGACCACTGGTTTGCCGGCCCCGCGGTCAGCGCCGCCGGGCATGTGGTGGTCGGGTACGGATCGGGAGCACACGCTTACGACGCCGCCGTAGCCCGGCTGAGGGAGGGCGAATACGTCGCCGTCCTGCCCGAGGCCGGCGTGAGCCGAAGCTTCACGGTGCGCGAATGCAAGACCGGTGCGGTGCGGATGGCCGCCGAGGCCGGCGTGCCGATCATCCCGGTCTCCATCTGGGGCGCCCACCGGCTGATGACCCGCCACCATGCCTTCTCGCCGCGGCGCGCCTGGCGCGCCCCGGTCCGCATCCACGTCGGCGAGCCGATCCTTCCGGGCTCGCTCCCGGACCCGTCCGACGACGCCCGGACCGCGACGGCGCGCCTGGCCAAGACCCTGCAGGACGGGATCGACGCCGGCATCGCCGACTTCCCCCTGCGACCGGCCCCCGGGGCCTGGTGGATGCCGGCCGGTCTCGGCGGCGGCGCCCCGACTGAGGAGGAAAGACGCCGGCTCGACAAGGCCGACGGCCCCCGGCGCGCAGGTGCCAAGCGCCGATAAGCCCTACTTCCGCCATCGTCTTGACTAAACTCCATGGGGTACAAAAAGCACTCAATGGAGAGGGACACCTGTGGCAAGCACAGTCGTGACCAAGAGCGGAAGCGAAGAACGCGGTCTCGCACGGATAGCCCAACGCATGGCGGCATGGACGGAGCGGTGGTTCCCGGACGCCTACATCTTCGCCCTCGCCGGCGTCGTCATCATCGCGGTGGCCGCACTCGCCATCGGCGCCACGCCCCAGGCAATCGCCGACTCGTTCGGCAACGGCTTCTGGGACCTGACGGCCTTTACCCTGCAGATGGCCATGGTGATCCTCACCGGCTACGTCGTGGCCACCTCCCCGCCCGTGGCGGGACTGATCAATAGGCTGGCGCTCGTGCCGTCAACGGCGCGGACCGCGGTGAGCTTCGTGGCCGTGCTCGCCATGTCCGTGTCCTTCCTCAACTGGGGGCTCAGCCTGATCTTCGGCGGGCTGCTGGCCCGCGCGATTGCCCGCCGCAAGGACCTGACGGTGGATTACCGTGCCTTGGGCGCGGCGGCGTTCATGGGCCTCGGCGCCGTCTGGGCCCTGGGGCTGTCCTCCTCTGCCGCGCAGCTGCAGGCCACGGCCGCTTCGCTGCCGCCGGCGCTGCTGAAGATCACGGGCATCCTGGACTTCGGCACCACGATCTTTACCTGGCAGTCGCTGCTGACGCTGGCCATCCTGATGGCCCTGACCACCGTGATTGCGCACTTCTCCGCACCCCAGGGCGGCTCGATCCGCACCGCAGAGGACCTGGGTGTGGACCTGGACGACGAGCCGGCCGAGTCCGCGCCGCGTTCCCGGCCGGGCGAATGGCTCGAATACAGCCGGGTCCTGCCGATCCTGGCGGGCGTCCTCACGCTCGGCTGGCTCGCCTCGCAGTTCCTCACCAAGCCGTTCCTCAGCGTGGTCAGCAGCCTCAACGGCTACCTGCTGGTGTTCCTCATCCTGGGCCTGGTCCTGCACGGGACGCCGCGGAACTTCCTGCAGGCCGTGACGAAGGCCGTCCCGGCCACCGCGGGCATCCTCGTGCAGTTCCCGCTGTATGCGGCGATGGCGGCCATCCTGACCAAGGCCACGGGAACCGGTGGCATGAGCCTCTCCACCCACCTCGCGGCGTTCTTCTCGGACATCGGCAGCGGCGGCGGCTTCGCCGTCGTCATTGCCCTGTACACGGCTGTACTGGGCATCCTGGTCCCCTCCGGGGGCGGAAAATGGCTGGTGGAGGCGCCCTACGTGATGCAGTCGGCCACCGACGTGCAGATGAACCTCGGCTGGACCGTGCAGATCTACAACATCGCCGAGGCACTGCCGAACCTGGTCAACCCGTTCTTCATGCTGCCGCTGCTCGCGGTACTGAGGCTGCGCGCCCGGGACCTGGTGGGCTTCACCTTCCTGCAGTTCGTCTTCCACCTGCCAGTGGTCCTGCTGCTCGTCTGGCTGCTGGGCATGACCTTCGACTTCGTGCCGCCGGTGATGCCCAAATAGCTGCTTTAACGCAAACTGACCCGCAGCCGTGGCCGTTATCAAGCTTTATACGGCTACAGCTGCGGGTCAGTCGGGTTAAGGCCTAGGCCGGGTCGGAGACGACGAGCGTTTCCGAGCCCTGGACATGGGCCTTGCCGCTCTCGAGCAGCGGTTCGACGACGGTGCGCAGGGCGGTCATTGCGTCGTCCAGTTCGAGCATCACCGGGTGCTGGTAAGCGATCAGGGCCAACAGGTCCCGGACGGCGGCCTTGGCCTCGTCCGCGCCAAGCTTGGGCTCGTGCCCGAGGAACACCTCAGTTGGCTCAGTGGTCGAGGCCGCACCGGCATCGGCGCCGCCGTCGGCTCCCGGAATTCCCTGGGCGTAGCTGACGGCGAACCCCTCCAGCCGGCCCTTGCGGCTGGCCGCGATGCCGTGTCCGAAGGCACTGGCCTTGGGCGCCCGCAGCACAATCGCTCCGTGGGCGCCGCTGAGGTCATCGAGGAACAGGCGCTGCACCGCGGCGACGCTCAGCTCCCCCGGGCTGTCCCAGCCGTGAACAGCGGTGTAGTAGCGTCCCACGACTTCGCTGAGCTCCACCGAGCCCGTGGCCAGATCTTCGACCTGGTCGGTGGCCGCGGACTCCGAGCCGTCGCCGAACACCGGCAGCTTGAGCGGAGCCGGGTCAACGACGACGAGGCGGGAACGCTGGATCGGGGCCAGGCCCGCGGCCTCGGCAAACGCCGCACCGGGGGTGCCCGGCTCCACTTTGCAGCGCAGTCTGGACACACCCGACGGCGCCTGGGCGGCCTCGTGCCGCAGCATGGTCAGCAGCGTGGACCCGAGGCCGGCGCGGCGGTGGTCCCGGGCGACCTCGACATACGCCCAGAGCCGTTCAGGGTGCAGCGAGGCCTCGTGGACCACGGCGGCCGCCACCGGAATGGCGACACCGTCCACAACGTCCTCGGCCACGAYGCAGCGGCGCCACGGGGAATTGCCCGAGGGCGACAGCGTCCCGCGGAACTGTCCGGCCTGGACGGTCTCAGGGCCGCCCCAGATTTCCAGCAGCGCGAGGTCGTCGCCTTCCCGCCATTCCCGGTATGCGATGGCCATGTTCAGGCGCCGATCAGCCGTGCGGCCAGGTAACCCTCCACCTTGTCCAGGGAGACGCGTTCCTGGCTCATGGTGTCGCGTTCGCGGATGGTGACGGCCTGGTCCTCGAGCGTGTCGAAGTCCACGGTGATGCAGAACGGGGTGCCGATCTCGTCCTGGCGGCGGTAGCGGCGGCCGATGGCGCCGGCGTCGTCGAACTCGATGTTCCAGCTCTTGCGCAGCTGCGCTGCGAGGTCCTTGGCCTTCGGGGACAGGTCCTCGTTGCGGCTCAGCGGCAGCACGGCCGCCTTCACCGGCGCCAGGCGCGGATCGAGCTTGAGCACCGTGCGGATGTCCACCCCGCCCTTGGCGTTGGGGGCCTCGTCCTCGGTGTAGGCATCGATCATGAAGGCCATGAACGAACGGGTGAGGCCGGCCGCGGGCTCGATCACATACGGGGTGTAGCGTTCGTTGGTGGCCTGGTTGAAGTAGCTCAGGTCCGCGCCGGAGGCCTTGGCGTGGGTGGAGAGGTCAAAGTCGGTGCGGTTGGCGATGCCCTCGAGCTCGCCCCACTCCGAGCCCTGGAATCCGAAACGGTATTCGATGTCCGTGGTGCCCTTGGAGTAGTGGCTGAGCTTGTCCAGCGGGTGCTCGAAGAAGCGCAGGTTCTCTTCGCGGATGCCCAGGCCCGTGTACCAGGACATGCGTTCCTTCATCCAGTACTCGTGCCACTGCTCGTCGGTGCCGGGCTCGACGAAGAATTCCATCTCCATCTGCTCGAACTCGCGGGTGCGGAAGATGAAGTTGCCGGGCGTGATCTCGTTGCGGAAGGACTTGCCGATCTGGCCAATGCCGAAGGGCGGCTTCTTCCGCGAGGTGGTCAGGACGTTGGAAAAGTTCACGAAGATGCCCTGGGCCGTTTCGGGCCGCAGGTAGTGCAGGCCTTCTTCGCTGGCGACGGGGCCAAGGTAGGTCTTGAGCAGCCCGGAGAATTCATGCGGCTCAGTCCACTGGCCGCGGGTGCCGCAGTTGGCGCAGGCGATGTCCTTGAGGCCGTTCTCGGCGGGACGGCCCTTCTTCTCCTCGTACTCTTCCTCGAGGTGGTCCGCGCGGTAACGCTTGTGGCAGGACAGGCACTCCACCAGCGGATCGGAGAACACATCGACGTGGCCGGAGGCCTCCCACACCTGACGGGGCAGGATGACGGAGGAATCCAGGCCTACGACGTCGTCGCGGCCGCGGACCACGGACTGCCACCACTGGCGCTTGATGTTTTCCTTGAGCTCGGCGCCGAGCGGGCCGTAGTCCCACGCAGAACGGGAGCCACCATAGATTTCACCGGCCTGGAAAACGAATCCCCGGCGCTTGGCGAGGGAAATGATCTGGTCGAGGACGGATTTTGCTGCCATGGGAACTCCAATTTTCTACAGGGCCGCTGGGTGCGGTCCGTGGTGTTGGCCCCGGGACGCCGGCTGGTTGCCGGCCGGGACGATACGAACAAAGCGATACGAACAATGCAATGCAAACTCCAAGCCTACCGGCCCGCTACCGCTTCAGCGCGCCCTTGGGCCAGGGCAGGGTGGCCAGGACGATGGCGCCGAGCGTCAGGATGGTGCCGAGGACCGTCGGGAGGGCGATCACCGTTCCGGGCACCGGCAATATGAGATCCAGGCCGAGGGACCCCAGCAGCTGGCCGGCGATCATGCCGAGGCCGGTGACCAGCACGCCCAGGCTGCGGACCAGGAGGGCGCCGATGCCGATGAAGATGCAGCCGAGCGGGCCGCCAAGGTAGTACCACCACTGCGCCGGAAGGGGGTTGCCGGCCCCGGCCACGGCGAGTTTGATCAGCCATGCCACCCACAGCAGGGCCGCTCCGGCGATGAAGTTCACGAGTGTCGCGGCGATGGGGGTGCCGTAGTGCACGGTGGCTGTGCCGTTCATGGCCTGCTGGAAACTCATCAGGAACCCGGCCAGGAGCGGAAGCATCACTGGAACCAGCAACTGCAGCGCGGATTCCCCGGCGCTGAACCTGGGCGACACCGCCCAGGCGACGGCGGCGACGGTGAGCACACTGCCGAGCACCCGGATGCCGGTAATGGGCCTCTTCCCCGCCGGTCCGATCCCCATCCGGTCCACCAGCAGGCCGCTGAGGGTCTGCCCCGTCACGGCGGCCACCGTGAAGAGGGCGACGCCGAGCAGTCCCACGGTGAAGGACTGGGCGAAGACGAAGAGGGCACCGATGCAGCCGGCCAGGACGTAGTACGGCGGAAACTGCCGTTCGCGCACGGCCGGCAGGATCCGCGCCAGCCCTGCCCGGCCCCGGGGCAAGGCCAGGGAAATGACCGTCATGACCAGCAGTCCGGTGCTGAAGCTGACGACGGCGGCACCGATTCCGTCCCCCAGCGCCACCCCGAGGGCGCCGTTGATCCGGCCCTGGATCGGGATGAACAGTCCCGTCGCGACGGCCATGGGCAGGCCGACGATCAGCGGAAGACGGCGGTGATGGGTCATAGGTGCCACCTTAGGTCAGGCATTATTGCTTGTATGAGCAATCCGGAATTCGAAGACATCACTATCCGCGACAGCATGATCCGGCTGGGCCAGCTGCTGAAACTTGCGAATCTGGTCGAGGACGGCGTGGAGGCCGCGGAACTGATCAAGAACGGGCTGGTGAAGGTCAACGGCGAAATCGACGAGCGCCGCGGCCGCCAACTGCACGACGGCGACACCGTCACCGTAAACGGCCGGACCGTGCGGATCAGCGCGCCCCCGGCCGCCTAGCCGCCCGTCCCGGCGCCGCCCGCCCGGCGCCCGCTTCCCTGGCGCACACCTCCCCGGCGCGCCTACTTCTTGGCGTTGAGCACCACGTGCGTGAGGAACTCCGAGACGTGGCCGATCTCCTGCTGGTTGATGCCGTGCCACATGCCCGTGTAGAGGACCTTGGTGAGCAACACGTGCTTGCGCACCCAGCCGACGGTGTAGTCGATCTTGTCCTCGGTGATCACGGGGTCCTGCTGGTCCCGCCCCCAGAACAGCGGCACAGTGCCGTCCAGTTCGCCGTCGCGGAAGCTGGGGTCATCTCCGGCATCGACGACAAAACCTGACAGCCCGACGACGGCGGCAAAGTCCGCCGGCCGCTGCCGCAGCAGCGTGGTGGCCATGGCCATGCCCATCGAGAACCCCAACAGCGTCACCGACGGGTGGTTGGCTTTGACGCCGTCGAGCCAGCCCTGAACATAGCCTGCGGCGACCTTGACGGCGTCGAGCGAATAGTCAATGGACCCTGTCAGCGGGAACCAGGTGAAGCCCGGTCCCATGGCGATCGGGGCGCGCAACGAGGCCACCGCGAATTCCTGCGGCAGCATCCCGGCCAGGCTGAGCAGATCCTGTTCGTTGGCGCCGTAGCCGTGCAACAGGACAAGAAGCGGCTTGCCGGCCCGTTCCTGCTCCGGCTGGGACCATTGGACGACAGGGGCGGGGAAGGCGTCAGCGTGAGTCATGGAACTATTCTTACAGTTACCCGGCGGTAACAAATTACGGTGGCGCAGCTAAACGGGAACAGTGCAGGATAAGGGGGTGAGCAAAACCGATCCCATGGAAAATTCACCGGACACCCCAGCCGAGACCACCGTTGACACCGTCACCCACCCGTGGACCCGGTATGTGGCGATGGGCGACTCATTCACGGAGGGCATCGGCGATCCGGAACCGGCCAGTCCGGGCGGCCATCGGGGCTGGGCGGACCGCGTGGCCGAGGAACTCAGCCGTGGGCACAACGACTTTGCCTACGCGAACCTGGCCGTCCGCGGCCGGCTCCTGCGGCAGATCGTGGACCAGCAAATGGCTCACTGCCTGTCCCTCAAACCGGACCTGATCACGCTCTCCGCAGGCGGAAACGACCTCATCCGCCCGGGCGGCGATCCGGACGTGCTCGCCGAAAAGCTGGATTCGGTGGTGCAGATCCTGAGCCTGGGCGGCGCCACCGTCGTCCTGTTCAACGGCCCGGATACCGGCTCCACAGTGCTGGGCCGGATCCGCAGCAAGGTGGCCATTTACAACGAGAACCTGCGCACGATCGCCGCGCGCCACGACGCCGTGATCGCGGACATGTGGTCGCTGCGCCAGCTCAATGACCCGCAGATGTGGAATGTCGACCGGCTGCATTTCTCACCGCTGGGCCACCACACGATCGCGGCCATGGTGCTGGACTCGCTGAACGTCGAGCACACGCTCCAGCCCCTCTCCCCCAAACCGCTGCCACAGCGCAGTTGGCGCGAGGCGCGCAGCGGGGACCTGGTGTGGGCCAGGGAGTATTTTGTCCCCTGGGTGGTCCGCCGGCTGCGGCACCGCTCCTCCGGCGACGGCATGACGGCCAAGCGGCCGCTGGCCGGCCCGGTGTTCGGTCCCGGCGTTCCGCTCGGTTCCGGCGAGGGCCCGCCCGGCGCCGAGGACGCTGTCCGGTCCTGAGGCTTCGGGCCTGAGCCTGCGGGGCATAAGCTGGAGGGACACTTCTCCGGCCCTACAGATGAGCCCGCAGATGAGAAGGCCCAGCAGCTGAAAGGCCCAGTACCGTGAGCAGTATGTTCTTCTGGATCATCGTGTTGTCCTTCCTGGTTCCCGTGGCGATGCGCCTCTACCGCAGGTCTGCCCGCGGCCGGAACCAGGGCACTCCGGGACAATTCGGCCGGTTCCCGGGCAGCCAGAACAACCCCGGCCAGGGCAACCAGCCGCGTGATGGCTACACCCAGCAGGACTACTTCGGCGGCTTTGGCCAGCTGGGCGCCCCGAAGCAATCGGGTCCGGCCAACGAGCCGTATCCCAACCCGCAATACCCCAGCCCGGAGTACCCCAGCGCGGAGTACCCGAACCCGCAGAACCCCAGTCCCCGGTTTCCGGACCAGCCGTTCCCGAACCAGCCGTACCCCGGCCAGCAGTACCCGAACCCGGTCGGCTACCAGTCCCCCGTCCCCTACGAGGACAGCCCCGAGTACCTGAACAACCCGCCGCAACCGCAGCGGCCGCAGGCATCGCAAACTCCCCCGGCGCCGGGCGCGGGACAGGCGCAGGCGCCGCAGTCTCCGCCGCCGCCGTCGGCCGGGCAGGGCTACCGGGCCCGCAAGCTGGCCGAGCTCGACCAGCAGTACACCGACGGCAAGCTGTCCATGGAGGACTACATGGCCCAGCGCGCGGAAATCATGAAGGGCTAGGACCCTGCTGGGCCGGCGAACTCGACGTCGGCCGCGCTGACGGTTCCCGCAGTCCGCCCCGGCGCTTTGTGGTACTGCCAGTACAGATTGGTGTGCGCGACCACCAGAGCCGGCGGCGGGGCGCCGTACTCGGTCAGGTCCTCGGTGGTGTGGGCGTCGGCGACCAGCGTGACGTCGTAGCCGCGGGTGATCGCGCCGTGCAGGGTCGAGCGGATGCACTCGTCGGTCTGCGCACCGGCCAGGAAGAAGCGCCCGATGCCGCGCCCGGCCAGCACGGATTCGAGGTCGGTGGCCTCGAAGGCGTCGCTGTACTCCTTGGCCACGAGCGGCTCCGAACTGCGGCGCGCGAGCTCCGGCACGTACTGCCAGCCGTCGCTGCCGCGCGGAAGTTCCTCACCGCTGTGCTGCACCCAGACGACGTCCACCCCGGCGTCGCGGGCCTTGTCCACGAGCGCGGCGATTGTTGCGACGACGTCGTCGCGGCGGTATGCCTCGGCGACGACGCCGATCTGCATATCGACGACGAGCAATGCCGTGTTGGGACGGTTGACGAGCGTGGTCACAATGCCTCCTGCATTCCCGGTGTCTGCCCACTCTAATCCCGAGGCAGCAAACAACGCGGGGTCACTTGCGGCCCATGATCCGGTGCCGGATGGGCGATAAGTGACCCCGCGTTGCCTTTGTTGGGGGTTGCGGCGTCAGTCGACCTGGGGGAAGCCGAGGTCGATCACCGAGGTGGACGGGTCCGGCCAGCGGGTGGTGACCACCTTGCCGCGGGTGTAGAAGCGGATGCTTTCCGGGCCGTACATGTGGGTGTCGCCGAACAGCGAATTCTTCCAGCCGCCGAAGGAGAAGGTGCCCACCGGCACCGGGATGGGCACGTTGACGCCCACCATGCCGGCCTCGACGTCGAACTCGAACTGGCGGGCGGCGCCGCCGTCGCGGGTAAAGATGGCCACGCCGTTGCCGAACTCGTTGTCGTTGACCAGCTTCACGGCGTCGGCGTAGGTCTCGACGCGGACCACGGAGAGGACGGGCCCGAAGATCTCGTCGTCGTAGACCTTCATTCCGGGCTTGACGTGGTCGATCAGGCTGACGCCGATGAAGAAGCCGTTGGAGTCGAATTCGTGTTCGCGGCCGTCCACCACCACGGTGGCGCCCTCGTTGGCCGCGCCGGCAACGTAGGAGGCCACCTTGTCGCGGTGCTCGGCCGTGATGAGCGGACCCATCTGGGAGGCCGGGTCCGTGCCCGGGCCGATCGTGAGGGCAGCCATGCGGGTGCTGATCGCCTCCACGAGGTCGTCGGCGATGCTGCCGACCGCGACGAGGACGCTGACTGCCATGCAGCGCTCCCCGGCGGAGCCGTAGGCGGCCGAGACGGCGGCGTCCGCGGCCATGTTGAGGTCCGCGTCCGGCAGGACCACCATGTGGTTCTTCGCCCCGCCCAGGGCCTGGACGCGCTTGCCGTGATCAGCGGCGCGCTTGTAGATGGACTGCGCGATCGGCGTCGAGCCGACAAAGCTGATGGCCTTGACCGCCGGGTGTTCCAGCAGGACGTCCACGGCTTCCTTGTCGCCGTGGACGACGTTGAGCACCCCTGCCGGCAGGCCGGCCTCAGCGAAGACGCCGGCGATGAAGATGGCGGAGGACGGGTCCTTCTCGCTCGGCTTGAGCAGCACGGTGTTCCCGCAGGCCAGGGCGCTGCCGATCATCCACAGCGGCACCATGGCGGGGAAGTTGAACGGCGTGATGCAGGCGACGACGCCGACCGGCTGGCGGACCGAGTGGACATCGACGCCGCCGGAGACCTGCTCGGAGCGTTCGCCTTTGAGCATGTGGGAGAGCCCGGTGGCGAATTCGATGTTCTCCAGGCCGCGGGTGATTTCACCTTCCGCATCCGAGAGGACCTTGCCGTGCTCGCTGGTGAGCAGGGCCGCGAGTTCGGGCCGGCGCTGCATGAGCAGTTCACGGACCTTGAAGAAGATGGCGGTGCGCCTGGCCAGGCTCGTGGCGCGCCACCCGGGCAGGGCGGCGCGGGCGGCCTCGATGGCCTCCTCGACGCGGGCGGCGGAGGCCAGGGCGACCTCTTTCTCCTGCTCGCCGGTGGCCGGGTTGAACACGGGGCCGAAGCGCTCGGCGTCGGAGATCAGGGCGCCGTTGATGAAGTGCGGGATGCGTTCCATGGGTGGGTCTCTTTCGTGAAGGGCAGGGCCGTGAAGGGCAGGGCCGTGAAGGGCTAGTTGGCGGACTCGAGGGTGCCGTCGACGAGCTTGACGATCATCGAGCAGTCCTGGCCGGACTGGCCGGAGTCGATGAGGCGCTGGAAAAGCTGCTGGACGTGCTCGCCGAGTTCCAGCGGGGTGCCGGTGTCCCGCGCCGCGCTGATGGCCAGGCCGATGTCCTTGTTGGCCAGTTCGGTGGTGAATGTCGGGGCGAAATCGTTGTTGGACGCGGCGGTCGGCACGACGCCGGCCACGGGGTACCAGGTGCGCAGCGCCCAGCTGTCGCCGGAGGAGACCGACGCAATGTCCCAGAAGACCTGCTTGTCCAGGCCGAGCCGCTCGGCCAGGACCGCGCCCTCGGCGGTGGAGGCGAGGTTGATGAAGAGCATGAGGTTGTTGCAGATCTTCGCGGCCTGGCCGGTGGTGGCGCCGCCGGTGGGGATGATGTTCGCRGCCATGGGGCGGATGTATTCGGTGGCGTCGGCGACGGCGCCGGCCTCGCCGCCGATCATGAACGTCAGCGTGGCGGCCTTCGCGCCGCTCATGCCGCCGGAGACGGGTGCGTCGACGAAGYGGAAGCCGGCGGCAGCGGCGGCGTCGTGCAGGGCCTGCGCGGAGGCGATGTCAATGGTGGAGGAATCCACCAGGAGGGTCCGGGTGTCCGCGTGGGCAAGGACGCCGTCCTGGCCGAGGTACACGGCGCGGGCGTGCTCACCTTTGGGGAGCATGGTGAAGACGACGTCGGCGCCGGCGACGGCCTCGGCGATGCTGCCGGCGGCCTTGACTCCCCCGGCCTCGGCGGCGGCAACGGCTGCGCTGTTGAGGTCGAAGCCACGGACTTCGTGTCCGGCGTTTGAGAGGTTGACGGACATGGATCCGCCCATGTTTCCGAGTCCGATCCAGGCGATGACTGCCATGGCTTAAGCTCCTTTGCTTGATGTGCTGCCGGGCGCCTCGACGCGCTCCGGCGTGAAAGCCGAAACTCCGGCGCCCCGGTGTCCACCATCACACCCTGTTAGAGTGCAATCAAGGTAAAAAATCACAGATGCCATGTGCACAGATGCACAATCATTGCTCTGGCTCCGCCACACTCGCTGCAGAGGGGGACAATAGTGGACTTGCGCCGGCTACCGAGCCCCGACGACCTGCTGATCCTGCTGACCGTGGCACGCCTGGGCCGGTTCAACGCCGTGGCCGAGACGCTCGGCACCACCCACACCACCATTTCCCGCCGCGTCCTGGCCCTCGACAAACAGCTCGGCGGCCGGACGCTCGAACGCAGCCCGCACGGCTGGGAGCTGACCGAACTCGGCAGCCAGGCGGTCGCGGCGGCGGAAGCCATCGAGGGCACTCTCGGTGCCCTCTCGAACAGCATTGCCCGCTCCGGCGACGTGGTCTCCGGCCTGGTCCGGATCAGCACCCCGGACGGCTTCGGCGCCGAATTCCTAGCCCCGGCCCTCGTGCGGCTGCAGCGGGCGAATCCGCTGCTCAACGTCGAACTGCTCAGCGCCACCCGCAAGGTAAGCCAAAACCGCTCCGGCGTGGACCTGGAAGTGGTGGTGGGCAACATGGACACCACCACCGCCCGCGCCATCTTCCTGAGCAACTATTTCCTCAGGCTGTACGCCAGTCCCGGCTATGCGCAGGAGCACGGGCTTCCGGCAACGCTCGACGACGTCCGGCAACACGGCTTTGTCTCCTACGTGGAATCGGCGCTCCAGGTCGCCGAGCTGGGCCACCGTTCAACGCAGCTGCCGGTGCCGCGGTCCAGCTTCCAGGCCACAAGCGTCTTCGCCCAGCTGGAGGCCGTCCGGCGGGGCGCCGGGATAGGCCTGCTCCCCAATTTCCTCGTGGCGGGCCGGCCGGAATTTCTGCCCGTCCTGCCGGACGACTTCCAGCGCCAGCTGCCCATCTGGGCTGTGGCCCGGCCCGAGGCGCTGCGTTCGGCCCCGGTCCGTGCCGTGCTGGAGGCGATTCGCGGCGAAATCCGGGAGCGGCAGGATGTGCTGTCCGCCTGAGGCGCCAGCGCAGCCGGACTGGTGCCTGCGGCGTTAGCCTGCCGCGTTAACCTGCGGCGTTAGCCTGCCGAGTTAACGCAGACTGCCCGGGTCCGCGCGGTGCGCGGATCCGGGCAGTCTGCCCCCACCGGGTCTGGTGAGGCCGGTGAGGATTACCGCTTGCTGGCGGCGAGGAGGTCGGCGGTGCCACGGGCGTCGGCGGCGTCGACGTCGCGGAGCGAAATGCCGCGGGTTTCCTTCAGGAAGAACACCGCAACCAAAGTGACCACACAGGCGCCGAGGAGGTAGATGGCGACCGGGACCGAGGACTTGTACTGGCTCAGGAGCGCGACGGCGATGATCGGAGCCAGCGAACCGGCCACAATCGAGGTGACCTGGTAGCCCAGCGAGACACCGGAGTAGCGCATCCGGGTCGGGAACATTTCAGCCATGAGCGCCGGCTGGCCGGCGTACATCAGGGAGTGGAACAGCAGGCCGATGGTGATCGCGGCGAGGATGATGAAGTCGTTCTTGGTATCCATCATCGGGAAGGCGAAGAAGCCCCACGTGCCGCCGAGGATGGCGCCGGCCATGTAGACGGGCTTGCGGCCGACGTTGTCCGAGAGCCTGCCGACCATCGGAATCACGGCGAAGTGGACGAAGTGCGCCACGAGCAGCAGCAGCAGGATCCGCGAGGTGTCCGTCTGGACGACGACCTTCAGGTACGTGATCGAGAACGTGACCACGAGGTAGTAGAGGATGTTCTCGGCGAAGCGCAGGCCCATCGCGGTGAAGACGCCGCGCGGGTAGCGGCGGAAGACTTCGGCCACGCCGTAGCCCTTGTTCTCAACCTCGACTTCCTTTTGGGCCTCCAGGAAGATGGGGGCGTCCTGGACCTTGGTGCGGATGTAGTAGCCGACCAGCACGATCACGGCGGAGAGCCAGAAGGCGACGCGCCAGCCCCAGCTGAGGAAGTCGGCGGAGGACAGCACGGAGGACAGCGTGAACAGCACGGCGGTGGCGAGCAGGTTGCCGAGCGGAACGGCGGACTGGGGCCAGCTGGCCCAGAACCCGCGGGACTTGCTGGGGCTGTGCTCGGCGACGAGGAGGACGGCGCCGCCCCATTCGCCGCCGACGGCGAAGCCCTGGGCGAAGCGCAGGAAGACCAGCAGTGCCGGGGCCCAGTAGCCGATCTGCGCGAAGGTGGGCAGGCAGCCCATCAGGAAGGTGGAAACGCCCACCAGGAGGATGCTGACCTGGAGCAGCTGCTTGCGGCCGAACTTGTCGCCGAAGTGGCCAAAGACGATGCCGCCGATCGGGCGGGCGACGAATCCGACGGCGTAGGTCAGGAACGCGGCGATAATGCCGTCGAGTTCGGTGCCCGAATTGGGGAAGAACGTCTTGCCGAAGACCAGCGTGGCGGCGGAGGCGTAGAGGAAGAATTCATACCACTCCACCACCGTGCCGGCCATGGAGGCCGTTACTACCTTCTTCAGTCCGGACGTTTTGACGTCCGGCTCGTCTGCGCGCGTTGTCGCGGCGTTTTCCGTGCTCATGTGAACTCCTTCGGTGTCGCCTTCGACACCCTGCGGACCATTGGACTGAGGACGCCCGTGATGTAGGGCACATGGCGTCATTCCCCATGAGTATGGACGCTCCCGCCCTGAGCCTCAACGGCCATTAGTGCAGAGCGCATCTGCAAAAATGCACAAGCGGGCCGGCCTAGTGGCCGAAGAAGGTCTCCCGGAGCTGCCCGCTGAGCTGGCCGATTTCGGTCAGGAAGCCGTCGTGGCCGATCGGCGCTTCAATGATGTGCAGTTCCGGGCGGCCCGGCAGGGCCTCTGCCAGTTGACGGGACTGGGCCGGGAAATACAGGCGGTCCGAGTCCACGGCCGCCACCAGGAATTCGGCGGTGGCCGGGGCCAGTGCCTCCCCGAGGCTTCCGCGCCCCCGGCACACATCGTGGCTCATGAGGGCTTCGGTGATCGCGATGTAGCTATTCGCGTCGAAACGCCGGGCCAGTTTGCTGCCCTGGTGGTCCAGGTAGCTTTCCACCTGGTAGCGCCCGCGTCCGGCCAGCGATCCGGCTTCCAGGGGCGTCTCGGACTCCTGGGCGTTGCGGCCAAACCGGCCGTCCAGTTCGGCCGCTGAGCGGTAGGTGATGTGCGCGATGCGCCGGGCGAGGGCGAGCCCTGCCTCGGGTTCCGGGCCGCCGTAGTAGTCCCCGCCCTTGAAGTGGGGGTCCTGGCGGATGGCCAGCGTCTGGGCCTGCGCGAAGGCAATCTGTTCGGCGGTGCTGCTGGCGCCGACGGAAATCACGGCGCAGCGCCGGACCCGGCCGGGAAACGTGACGGCCCATTCAAGGGCGCGCGCGCCGCCGAGCGAGCCGCCCAGCACCGCATACCAGCTGCCGATGCCCAGGGCATCGGCCAGCCGCGCCTCGGCGGCGGCGGTGTCCCGCAGGGTGACCAGCGGGAACCGCGATCCCCAAGGGCGCCCGTCGGGGGCCGGGGTGGAAGGTCCGGTGGATCCGTAGCAGCCGCCCAGGATGTTGATCGAAACGACGAAATACTTGTCCGTGTCCACGGGAGCCCCGGGTCCGGCGAGCTGTTCCCACCAGCCGGGCTCCCCGCTCTCGCCGCGGGTCACGTGTGTGTCGCCGGTCAGGGCGTGTTCAATGAGCACGGCGTTGGAGGCGTCCGCGTTCAGGGTCCCCCAGGTCTCGTAGGCGAGCACCACATCCGGCAACGGAGTCCCGGATTCGAGCTGCAGATCACCGATCCTGACGAACTGGACGGTCCCGTCAGGGGTCCGGGATGGTTTGGTTTCGGGAACACCCGTGCGGGTGACGGCAATCGTCATGTGAGGACCTATCTTCGCGCTTGCCCGCCGTCAGCTGACCGGCAGGCCAGGTCTTCACCCGGGGCACCCCGCCGCAAAAGGAGGGTTGCCGGCCAGCAAGCCGGGGCTGTCGCTGGCACTCATGACCTGGTACGAGTCTACGAAACGGGGTGCGGAAATGACGAAGATTATGACTTCCATGTGACAGCCGGACCCGTCAGCACCGCAGACTCCCCACCTTTGACAGCCGTGACCGGCGGGTCGCCCGGAAGTGCCGGCGATTCCCGGTGTCATGCCCGCAAAGGTGGGGAAATTCGGCGTGGGCTTCGGCCTAGACGGACTTGGCCGCGCGGAATCCGGCGTCGAGGTCCGCGAGGATGTCGTCRATGTGCTCCAGTCCCACCGAAAGCCGCACCAGCCCGGGGTTCACCCCGGCGATCACCTGCTGTTCGGGCGAGAGCTGGCTGTGGGTGGTCGACGCCGGATGGATCACCAGCGACCGGACATCGCCGATGTTCGCGACGTGCGAGTGCAGTTCGAGGGCATCGACGAACCGCTTGCCAGCCTCTGCTCCCCCGGCAATGTTGAACGCCACGACGGCGCCGGTCCCCTTGGGCCCGTACTTGCGGCCGCGCTCGTACCAGGGGCTGGACGGCAGCCCGGCGTAGGCGACCGATTCGACGTCGTTCCGCCCCTCCAGCCAGTGCGCCACCTTCGTGGCGTTGGCCACGTGGCGCTCGACGCGCAGGCTCAGCGTTTCGATGCCCTGGGCGATGAGGAAGGCGTTGAACGGGGACACCGCGGAGCCGAGGTCGCGCAGGAGCTGGACCCGGGCCTTGAGGATGTAGGAGAGATTCGCGCCCAGCGCGCCGCCCGCTCCGAGGTCGCGGGCGTAGACCAGGCCGTTGTAGTTGGGGTCGGGRGTGTTGAAGYYGGGGAACCGCTCMGGGTCCTTCCCGAARTCGAAGTTGCCGGAGTCCACGATSACGCCGGCGATSGCRGMKCCGTGCCCGCCRAGGTACTTGGTGGCSGAATGSACCACGATGTCCGCGCCCCACTCGATCGGCCGGATCAGGTAGGGGGTGGAGAGCGTGTTGTCGACAACCAGCGGCACGCCGGCCTCGTGCGCCACCCGGGAGACGCCCTCGATGTCCAGGACGTCCTGGCGGGGGTTGGAGACCACTTCGCCGAAGAACAGCTTGGTGTTGGGCTGGACGGCGTCCCGCCACTGGTCCAGGTTGTCCGGGTCCGCCACGAAGGTCACGGAGATGCCGAACTTCTTCAGCGTGTGCGCGAGCAGGTTGTAGGTTCCGCCATAGAGGCTGGGGCTGGCCACCACATGGTCCCCGGCCTCGGCGATATTGAGGATGGCGAACGTCTCGGCGGCCTGGCCGGAGCTGAGCAGCAGCGCCGCGAGACCGCCTTCCAGGCTGGCGACGCGCTGTTCGACGGCATCCTGGGTCGGGTTGCCGATCCGGGTGTAGATGGGCGCGAGCTCGGCGAGCGCAAAGCGGTTCGCGGCGCTTTCGGCGCTGGGGAACACGAACGACGTCGTCTGGTAGATAGGCAGGGAACGCGCGCCGGTGGCGCTGTCCGGCTCCTGGCCGGCGTGGATCTGGCGGGTTTCAAAGGACCAGGCGTTGGACATTGGTGCTCCTCGAGTCACTGGGCACAGCACCGGCCGGGGCTTTCGGCCCGAACCGGAACAGGCGCCGCGCTTGCCCTCCGGCGGGCGCCGGACGGCCAGGTCTTCACCCGGGGCACCCCACCGCGATACGAGGGTTGCCGGCCAGCAAGCCGGGGCTGTGCGCTGGCACTCATGACCTGACTTCAGTGTAGGAATGGCGGCGGAGCCCTGGATAGCTTTGTGACGAAGATGAAGACGGCCGCCGTGACGGAGCATCYGGGGCGCCGCGTTCCGCGCCCCAGGACGTCCCATGACGGTTAGGGGAGCCTAAGCTGAGAGGTCCATCACAAAGTGCCAAGATGATGGCATGCGCATGGATCACGTCTCTTACGCCTGTGAACACGATGGCTTGGCAGCCACCACTGAACGTATTGCGTCTGCCCTCGGCGTTGAAGCCGTGAAGGGTGGAGTGCACCCCCGTTTCGGGACACGCAACATGATTATCCCGCTCGCGGGACACAAGTACCTGGAAGTCGTGGAGGTCCTGAACCACCCGGCCTCCGACAAGGCCCCGTTCGGCCAGGCCGTCCGGGCACGCTCCGAGGCCGGCGGCGGCTGGATGGGCTGGTGCGTCGAGGTTGACGACCTGGCCCCGTTCGAGGAGCGGCTCGGCCGCGCCGCCGTCAACGGCAACCGGAAGTTTCCCGACGGCCGCGAACTGGTCTGGAAGCAGATCGGCATCCTGGGGCTCATCGCCGACCCCCAGGTGCCATACATGCTCAAGTGGGAGGGCGACCCGGAGTTGCACCCGTCCAACGCCTACGCGAGCGATGTCAAGATGTCCGCACTGACCATTGCCGGTTCGGCCGAGCGCGTCACGGAGTGGCTGGGCGAACCGGTTGAAAAGCCGCTGGAAGACGTCGCCGTGAACTGGATCGCGCCGCACGGTACTCCCGGCATCCTCTCTGTCACCTTCGAGACCGCCTCCGGAGCGGTCACGATCTAACGCTCCACCTGCCCCACGCTTCGGCCGCCATCTCTTAGGTGCCAACGATGTCACCTAGGAGACGGCGGCCGAGATCATTTAAGGCCTGCTCCTAATAGCAACGCGAGGCCACTTCGCGCCCGTCCGGGGGCTCCGGATGGGCCCGAAGGGACCCCGCCTTGCTTTGCGGGGAACTCAGCCCAGGCCCACTGCCTTGCCGAACAGGCTGAACCCCACGAACGCCACGGTGTCCAGGATGGCGTGGGCGATCACCAGCGGCATCACCCGTTTGGTCCGCGTGTAGACCAGCGCGAAGACGACGCCCATCACCGCGTTGCCGATGAACGGCCCGAACCCCTGGTACAGGTGATAGCTGCCGCGGAGCAGGGCGCTGGCGGCGATGGCCGCCGGCACGCTCCAGCCCAGTTTCCCGAGCCGGTCCAGCAGGTACGCCACCACAATCACTTCCTCGACCACCGCGTGCCGGATCGCGGACAGGACCAGCACCGGCACGGTCCACCAGTACGCGTCCAGGGCGCTGGGGATGATCGCCGTCGTGATCCCCAGCGCCCGGCCGGCGGCGTAGAGCCCCAGGGACGGAATGCCGATGAGCGCGGCGAGTCCGAGACCCTGCAGGAGGTCCTTGCCGGGCCGGGCGAAGTCGAAGCCGATCCTTCGGAACGCCGAGGTTCCGCGCTCACCGGCCGGCCAGTGCTCGGTGAGGAAATAGATCACGAGGGCCACCGGGACCAGGGCGAAGATGATGTCCAGCAACTGGTAGGTGAGGTCGAAGTATTCGCGTGCGCTCTGTGAGCGGTTCAGTGTGGATGTCCCCTGGGCCTGGGCC
>NZ_JBFTNJ010000023.1:0-44044 GCF_056397425.1 Arthrobacter sp. 05N33_2 | reverse complement strand
GATGTGAGGCACTGCATATCCAGCACGGCCAGCGAGGCCAGCACACTCAGCCGGCGCGGGCGGCCAGGGAGGCGCCCGCACCGGCTTTGGCTGCGGCCTGGCGGCTCAGCCGAACTGCTTGAGGGTCACTGCCGTGGCCAGGGCAGCGGTAACGGCCTCGTGACCCTTGTCCTCGGTGGATCCCGGCAAGCCTGCCCGGTCGATCCCCTGCTGCTCGGTATCGCACGTCAGCACGCCGAAGCCCACGGGAACCCCGGTGCGGACGCTGACCTCGGTCAGGCCCAAGGTGGCCGCCTCGCAGACATATTCGAAGTGGGGAGTGCCGCCCCTGATGACGACGCCGAGCGCCACGACGGCGTCGAAGTGCGGTGCCAGCCGGGCGGCCGCGACCGGGAGCTCAAACGTGCCCGGCACGCGCAGGACGGTCGGCTCATTGATGCCGGCGTCCTTCGCGGCGCGCAGGGCGCCGTCGAGCAGTCCGTCCATGATCTGGGTATGCCAGCTCGCGGCCACAATGGCCAGCCTGAGCCGTGAGGTTTCTTCAGGCTTGAAGGTGCTGAGGTCGATCTGGGGGGCGCCGTGGCCGCTCATAGGGTATTCCTTGCTGTTGAGTCTGGTGGTCGTGTTGCTGCCCGGTCAGTCCTGGTCGTGCTCGAATCCGGACAGGCCGGCGGCTGGAGCCGGTTCAACGTCCAGGACCAGGCGGTGGTCCATCCGGTCCTTCTTCGTCTGCAGGTAGCGGATGTTCTGCTCCCGGGAGGGGACCTCCGTGGGGACCATCTCCACCACCTTGACGCCTGCCTGCGCGAGCCGGTCCTGCTTGTCCGGGTTGTTGCTCAGCAGCCGGATCTCGTGGAGACCCATCTCCGCGAGGATCTGGGCCGCGGCCTTGTAGCAGCGTGCGTCGACCGGCAGCCCGAGCTGTTCGTTGGCCTCCACGGTGYCAAAACCGGCCTCCTGCAGGGCGTAGGCCTTCATCTTGTTCGCCAGGCCGATCCCGCGGCCCTCCTGGCCGCGCAGGTACAGCAGGGTGCCGCCGAGTTCGTTGATCAGCTCGAGCGCATAGGCCAGCTGCTCGCCGCAGTCGCAGCGGTAGGAGCCAAACACATCGCCGGTGAGGCACTCCGAATGGAGGCGGACCAGCGGTGGCTGGCCGTCAACCGGCGCCATCGGTGAACTGACGGCCAGGTGCTCCGCGCCGGTGTCGAGGTCGGTCCAGGCCTGTGCCACGAAGTCGCCGAAGGCGGTGGGCAGCTGGACGATGGGTCCTGCGCTGACCGGATGCGGTTGACGGGCCATGGCCGTCTCTTCTCGGGTCTCCGAAGTCGTCACTATTTCTCCTCCATCAGACAGGGTCCGCTGCGTGGCTGCCGTGCTGTTCCGCTTCAAGATACGCCACCAGATCCGCAATCGAAATCAGGGGGCAGCCATGCTCGATGGCGAAGCCGCGCAATCCGTCCAGCCGCATCATTTCTCCGTTGTCGTACACCAGCTCTGCAATCACGCCCACGGGCTCCAGGCCCGCGAGCCGGCACAGGTCCACGGCCGCTTCGGTGTGGCCGGGACGTTCCCGCACTCCCCCCTTAACGGCGCGGAGGGGGAAAACATGCCCGGGGCGGGTCAAGGAATTTGGCCGGCTTTGCGGGTCGGCCAGGATCCGGGCCGTCAGGGCGCGGTCCGTGGCGGAAATTCCGGTGCTGACACCCACGGCGGCGTCGCAGGACACGGTGTAGGCGGTGCCCTTGGCGTCTTCGTTGATTGCCACCATTGGCGGCAGCGCGAGGGCGTCTGCCCGGTCGGCGTCGAGCGGTACGCAGATCACGCCGGAGCTGTAGCGGACTGTCCAGCCCATCAGCGCGGGGGTGGCGTGCTCGGCGGCGAAAATGATGTCGCCTTCGTTCTCGCGGTCCTCGTTGTCCACCACCAGGACGGGGCGCCCGGCTGACATGGCGCTGATGGCGTCCTCGATCGGATCGAGGCCTGCACGCCCGGTGCCGGCAGCGGCGGCGCGCAGCCCGGCCACATCATGGCCGGGCTGGTCCGTGACCCGGCTCATTTCGCGGCCCCGTCCGTGAGGGCGGCTTCTCCGGCGGAACCTTCGGCTGCCCTGTGCGCGGCGGGCGACGAACCGCCGGCAAAGGACAGCAGGCGTTCGGTGTACTTCGCCAGGACATCGACTTCGAGGTTTACATGGCCGCCGGGTGTCTTCTGGCCCAGGCCGGTCTCGGCCAGGGTGGTCGGGATGAGCCCTACTTCAAACCAGGGCGCCGGATCGTTGGCCGGGCTGACTGCCGTGACGGTGAGGGAGACGCCGTCGACGGCGATGGATCCCTTTTCGGCGATGTACCGGGCCAACCCGGCCGGCACCGCGAACCGCAGCC
Organism: Arthrobacter sp. 05N33_2; assembly: GCF_056397425.1. Lineage (NCBI taxonomy): Bacteria > Bacillati > Actinomycetota > Actinomycetes > Micrococcales > Micrococcaceae > Arthrobacter > Arthrobacter sp. 05N33_2. The sequence continues at coordinate 41,663 of NZ_JBFTNJ010000023.1, read as the reverse complement.
GGTCCCAGTTGCCAAGCCCCTCGCGCTCCACGAGCTGGCCGACGCCGTCGACGTGGCCCTGGACCACGTGGCCGTCCAACCGTCCCCCGGCGGGGACGCAGCGTTCCAGGTTGACGGGATCGCCCGCAGTGAGTTCTCCGATCGTGCTGCGGACCAAGGTCTCGCCCATAACGTCAACGCTGAAGTCTCTGCCGTCAATCTGCGTGGCGGTGAGGCAGACGCCGTTGACCGCTATGGAACCGCCCAGGGCGAGACCGTCCGTGGTGCCGGGTGCGTGGAGCCGTACGGTGGCGCTGCTGTCCCCGTTGCGCTCAATGGACAGCACCTTTCCCTGCTCGGCGATAATTCCGGTAAACATCAATTGCCTCCTGCGGCGGTGTCCGCGCCGGTGCGGTGCGGGGTGGTATCGGATGAAGTAGGGCTGGCGGCCGGGGCGGCCGGGGCGGCCGGGTCAGCCTCATCGGCCGGGGCGGCCGGGCGTAGATGGAGCCGGAGGTCGCGGCCGAGGACCTGGACTGCGCCGCCGGATGCCGGGTCCCATTCCCAGCGCTGGGCATCGGCCAGGGTCGTGATGCCGAGGTCGTCCAGGGCGGCGGTGCCGGAGCCAAGCAGTGTGGGCGCCAGGTAGACGATGAGTTCGTCGACCAGGCCGGCGGCCAGGAACGCGCTCAGTATCCGGGAGCCGCCCTCCACCATGAGGTGCCGGACGCCGTGTGCGAACAGCTGGTCCAGGGCCTCGCGCGGGTCGCGGGTGGCCAGGTGCAGGACGTTGCCGTCGGCTCCGTGGATGGCGGCGTCGTCGGGAATGCCCCGGTACCCCATCACGGCGCGGAGCGGCTGTTTGCCCTCTGCTTCGCCGTCGCCGTTCCGGGCGGTGAGCCGGGGGTTGTCGATCAGCACCGTCTGGGTGCCCACCAGGATGGCGTCTATCCGGCCGCGCAGGGCGTGGTTGTCGGCGAGCGATTCCGGGCTGGATATCCACTGGCTGGTGCCGTCGCTGGCGGCGATGCGGCTGTCGAGGGTCTGGGCGATATGCAGGGTGACGAACGGCCGTTTGGCGGCGACGGCGTCGAACCAGCGCCGGTTCAGGTCCAGCGCCGCCTCGGCGGCCAGCCCGGAGCGGACGCGGACGCCCGCGGCCCGGAGCGTCACGGCGCCGCCGGCGGCCGGGTCGTGGGGATCGTCGACGGCGTAGATGACGTCGGTGATGCCGGCGTCGATGATGGCCTGCGCGCACGGGCCGGTGCGCCCACAGTGGTTGCAGGGCTCCAGCGTCACCACGATCGCCGCGCCACGGAGGTCCCGGCCCGCCGCCTTCGCCTGGCCGATGGCGTCAGCCTCGGCGTGGGCAGTCCCGGCTCCGCGGTGGTAACCGGTGGCTAGGTGCGTTCCGTCGGCCCCGACGACGACGGCGCCGACGAGCGGGTTGGCGCCCCGCGGGCCCTGCGCCGCGGCGGCCAGGGCAGCCTGCATCGCAGCATTCTCGGCAGTGTTGAACGCGGCAGTGCCGGTCGGGGCAGTGCCGGACGGGGCAGTGCCGGACGGGGCAGCGCCGGACGGGGCAGCGCCGGACGGGGCAGCGCCGGACGGGGCGGCGCTGAATCCGGCGCTCACGCCGGCGGTGTTGAGGGCACTCACTTGGCCACCACAGGGTCGGGGAAGGCGGTTTCGACCGTGACAGGCCGGTTCGCCAGCCTGGAGGCACGCCACCAGACAAAGAACCCGGCCAGGGTGAAGAAGCCGTAGAAGAGGTACATGACGGCGCTGGCGTAGTAGCCGGCGCTGAAGAGCAGTGGCACACCGACGATGTCCACCGCCACCCAGATGAGCCAGAACTCCGTCCAGCCCCGCGCCATGCCGTAAGTCGCCAGCAGCGAGCCCATGAACGTCCACGCGTCGGCCCAGACCGGCGGGTAGGAGCCGAGGGAGTCGAAGACGGGGGTAAGCGCCATGGTGCCGGCCACGAGGCTGAGGGCCAGGATCACCCGGGTCTGGTTGCCGGCCCAGCGCGGCGCGACGGCGGTCCCGCCGCTGCCGGACTTCCTGCCCTGCTGCCAGCGGTACCAGCCGTAGAGGGCGACGCCGATGAACATGACCTGGCGTCCGGCCTGGCCCCACAGCGTGGCCGGCGTGGCAGAACCGAAGACGTTGCCCAGGAAGACCGTCAGGAGCAGCAAGTTGCCGGCGATGCCGACGGGCCAGGCCCAGACCCGGCGGCGCATGCCGCCGACGGCGCTGGCGAGGCCAAAGATGTTGCCTAGCACTTCACGAAGAATCAGGACAGATCCGCCTACGGGGATCTGCGCTTCGAAGAGCCATCGCAAGGGGTCCATGTGTGTGTCGTTCCTTCCCTCAAGAACCGCGATGGCTCCGGGGGTATACGACAGCGCAATTATGCGGCGCCGTTGGGGCGCCGCAGTAACAGCTGTACGTGCTTCTCTCATCCAGACTTTAACTGTCGGTACCGGAATTTCACCGGTTCAACCGTCTGCCGGCTTCCTCCCGGGGGAGGGCGCTGGCGCGCGGGTCGCGGACTGTCACCGCCGGTTCGGACTTACACCGACCCCGGAGCACGTATGTGTGTTGTTATTCTGACACAACTGCGGCCCTGCCCGGGCTATTCCCCGGATGCCGATGTTACGCCCGGCGTCATCTTCGCAGCAGTTCCCTGCCGGGACCGCGCGTCAGCGGGACCGCGCGTCAGCGGGACCCCGCCGCCCGGAGCCTTTCGACAGCCTCCGCCGGATCCGCGGCGCCGTAGACGGCTGACCCCGCAACAAAGACGTTCGCCCCCGCCTCTGCCGCGCGCACGATCGTCTCCTCGGTGATGCCGCCATCCACCTGCAGTGCCACCGCGACGCCGGAGCCGTCAATGGCAGCGCGGGCCCGCCGGATCTTGGGCAGCGTCAGGTCCAGGAAAGACTGCCCACCGAAGCCTGGCTCCACCGTCATGATCAACAGCAGGTCCAGTTCCGGGAGCATGTCCAGATAGGGCTCCACGGGAGTGCCCGGACGCAGCGCCATGCCGGCTTTGGACCCACGGGCGCGCAGTTCCCGCGCGAGTTTGATCGGCGCGATCGAGGCTTCGGCGTGGAACGTCACCGAGGCCACCCCGGCGTCGGCGAAGCCCGGCGCCCAGCGGTCCGCGTCGGCGATCATCAGGTGGGCGTCCAGCGGCACCGGGCTGACGGCCTGGATGCGCTGCACCACGGGCAGCCCAATGGTCAGGTTGGGCACGAAATGATTGTCCATGACGTCCACATGCACGGCATCGGCATTGCTGATACGGCGCAGTTCGGCCTCAAGGTTGACGAAGTCAGCCGAAAGGATGCTCGGGTTGATGCAGCACTGGGCCATGGATTTCCTTCTCGTTCGTACTTTGCTGGTTCGTTTTTGGTGGCAGTGCCCCAGTATCAGCGAAACTCAGGCCAACTTGCGAATCAGCGCCAGGAACATGGCGTCCGTCTGGTGCACGTGCGGCCAGAGCTGGGCGGTGAGCTCGTGCCCGGCCTCGAGGTGGCCCGTGAGGCTGACGCCGTCCAGCACGGCGCCTGCGTCGAGGAGCTCGAGGTCCTCGCGCTTGCGCAGGGCATCACTCACGACGGCGGTGGTCTCTGCCGGGTGCGGCGAACACGTCACGTACGCCACCACGCCGCCGGGCTTGACGGCGTCGATCGCGGAGTTGAGCAGCTGGCGCTGCAGCGGGCCAAGGTCCACGAGGTCCTTGGGCGTGCGCCGCCAGCGCGACTCCGGACGCCGGCGCAGGGCGCCCAGGCCGGTGCACGGGACATCCACCAGGACGCGGTCGAACGACTCCGGCTGCTCGGCGCCAATGTCGCGGCCGTCCCCGGTCCTGACCTCCCAAGCCTCCCGCGGGACCGCGGACAGGGCCTGCCGCACGAGTTTGGCACGGTGCGGGGCGGATTCGTTGGCCAGCAGGTGGGCGCCCCGCTGCCGGGCGAGGGCTCCGAGCAGGGCGGCTTTGCCGCCGGGACCGGCACAGAGATCCAGCCAGCGCTCCCCCGCGCCCCCGCCGTCCGTCCCCGCTTCGCCGCCAGAATTTGTGCCGGGGTCTGCGCTGTTGTTGCCGGGCCCGGCGCCGGGGGTTGTGCCGAGATCGACGGCGGCCATGGCGCGGGCCACGAGCTGCGAACCGACGTCCTGGACACGGGTGCTTCCGTCACGGACCGAGGCGAGGCGGCCGAGGTCCCCGCCACTGGAAAGCGCGGATCCCTCGACGAGCTCGCCCGGGGTGGCCCCGCCTTCCAGGGCCTCGTCGAGGCTGCCGACGCCGGGCAGCGCCACAAGGTTCACCACGGGCGCGGCATTGTCGGCTTCGAGGAGCGCGTCAATCTCAGAAACCGCCCGGCCGTGGGCCACGAGCGACTGGCGGAGCGCGCGGACGATCCACTCCGGGTGGGCGTAGCGGATGGACGCGATCTTGGTGGCATCCGTCTCGGTGCTCAGCAGCAGGTCGAGCCACTCGTCGAGGGTGCGGGCGGAGACTTTGCGCAGGACGGCGTTGATCAGTGCCGAGGGCCCGGCCCCGATCACGGCGCGAGCCAGCCCCACCGTCTGGTCCAGGGCGGCGTGAGCGGGCACGCGCATGGCGAGCAGCTGGTGCACCCCGATCCGCAGGGCATCCAGGATCGCGGGATCCAGCTCCTCCAGCGGACGGTCCACGCACCGGGCCAGGATGGCGTCGTACGTGCCCTGGCCGCGGAGGGCGCCATAGCTGAGCTCGGTGGCGAAACCGGCGTCGCGCTTGTCCAGCCCGTGGTGCCGGATCCGGGCCGGGAGCACCAGGTTCGCGTAGGCGTCCTCGGCGGCCACCGCGCGGAGCACCTCAAAGGCAACTAGCCGGGCCGGATCGGCGCGGCGGGTCCGCTGGGACGGGGCGCTCTCGGTGAAGCCGCGCTGCGGGCCGCGGTTGCGTTCCCGGCCCTGGGCGTTCCGCCTGCTGCCGCCCCCGGCGCCCTGGCCACTGCCTCGGCTGTTGCCGTTGGTCCCGGAACCGCTCATTCGAATACCACGCTTTCAAGTGTTGCCTGCCCACGCGCCCAATCAGCGGCGGCCATCATTTTCTTGCCCGCGGGTTGCACCCGCGTCAATTCCACCGGGTGCGATCCCGTACCGACGAGAACCCGTTTCCCGTCCAATGCCAGCTGTCCGGGCCGAAGCGCCGCCGAGTCCGCTGCCGGCAGCACTGGCTCCAGTTTGATCCGCTGGCCCTCCAGCAGGGTCCAGGCGCCCGGCTCCGGCGTGACGCCGCGGGCACGGCGGCCGATCGCCAGGGCGGGCTGCTGCCAGTCGAGCCGGCCGTCTTCGAGACTGAGTTTCGGTGCCAGGCTGACGTCGCCCTGCTGCGGGAGCGCGACGGCCTTGCCGGCGTCGATGGCGGACAGCGTTTGGGCCAGCAGAACCGCGCCGCTGTGGGAGAGGCGTTCGAGCAGGGCCCCGGCGGTATCGGCGGGGTGCACGGTCTCGGTGAGGGTCCCGAAGACCGGACCGGTGTCCAGCCCCTCCTCCAGGCGGAAGGTGACGGCACCCGTGACGTCGTCGCCGGCGATGACGGCGCGCTGCACGGGAGCTGCGCCGCGCCAGGCCGGCAGCAGGGAGAAGTGCAGGTTCACCCAGCCGTGGCGGGGGACAGCGAGAGCCGCAGGGGGAATCAGCCCGCCATAGGCCACGATCGCCGCGACGTCCGGTGCTGCGGCGGCAATGCGGGCGGTGACCCCGGCATCGACTTTGGCGGCGTGGATGATCTCAATGCCGAGCTCGGCGGCCCTGGCGGCCACGGGCGACGGCGTCAGGACGCGTTTGCGTCCCAGCGGTGCGTCCGGGCGGGTGAGGACAGCGACGACGTCGAACCCGGCGGCAACAAGGGCGTCGAGCGACGGCACGGCGACAGCGGGGGTCCCGGCGAAGAGAACCCTCACGGGGTGATTCCGAAGCTGGACCCGCCAAAGCTCGTCCCGACGCTCTTCGCGCGCTTGGTGGTTGTCTGTTCCGTGATGGCGTCGTAGTTGGCATTGCGGATGGCGCGCAGGGCGGCCTTTCGGTCTTCGCCCTCGAGCCGGTCGGTATAGAGAATGCCGTCCAGGTGGTCGGTCTCGTGCTGGAAGCAGCGCGCCAGCATGTCTTCGCCCTCCACGGTGACGGGGTTGCCGTGCAGGTCCACGCCGGTCACCCGGGTTTGGCGGTACCGGCGGACGGGGAAGCCCAGGCCCGGGATGGACAGGCATCCCTCGACCTGGTCCGGCTGGAAGTCCTCGCTGTTTTCCAGCACGGGGTTGACGATGTGACCCTCGACGCCGCCGATCCGGTAGGTGAAGACGCGCAGGCTCACACCGACCTGGGGCGCGGCCAGGCCGGCGCCCTCGACATCCTCCATGGTTTCGGTCATGTCGGCGACGAGCTTTGCCAGTTCAGGCCCGAATTCCGTAACGGGATCGGCGACTGTGCGCAGCACAGGATCTCCGATGATGCGGATATTCAAAATGGCCATGTGCAGTCTGTCCTCACGGTGGGCGGCTAGGGGTCCAGTCCAGTTTAGTTGCAGCTGCCCGGCTTCTGTTCGGCGCGTCTGGTCGGTGCTTCTTGTCGGTGCTTCCGGTCGGCGCTACTTGTCAGCGCTTCACGGGCGGCGCCAGCGGGAGCAGTGCTGCTCCGGCGGTTGCCGTGTCGGCGGACATCTCCCACACGCGGCGCAGCGCACAGAATTTCCACCAGTGATGCTTCAGGACCTCGGGGTTGGCCCGCTGCGGACGGACCTCGGTCTCGCCGACCGCCACGGCCAGGAGGATCGGGGACTCGCCGTGCTGCCAGGCCTCCCACTCCCCCGCGACGGGATCCACGAGGCTTTCCTCCGCCTTCATGCCCGCCACGAGCTGCATGACCACCTTGTCATCAAGCGGTTTGACGGTGCCGTCCCGGCTGGTGCCCTTGGTCTTGTAGTCGATAAGACAGGTCCGGCCGTTGATCCGTGCGACGAGGTCCAGGGTGCCGGCATAGCCGACCGTCTTGTTCCACACCGTAATTTCCGGGGCGATGGGCTCAACCTGGAAGAGCTCCCACCATTCGTCGAAGCGTGCCGCGAAGGCTTCCTCGCCGTTGGCGGCCAGCGCCTCCCGTGTTTCCTTCATCTGGTGCGGCCGGCCGAGCGCACGCAGCGCAACCTGCTCGCAATAGTTGTGGACCCGGTCGCCGCGTTTGGCGGCATCGTCCCGGTACGACTCCGCCGCCTTGGCGGCCCGGCTGACCGCCTGCCGCAGTTTGGCCGGGCTCCCCAGGATGCCGGGGAGCTCGGGATCCTGGGCCAGACTGTTGGCGCCCATGTACCCGAACCAGCCGTCCAGGCCGTGTGGCTGCTGGCCGATCACCGTGGTGATGGAAGGGACAGAGAACTGAGCCGACGTGGAGCGGGCGTACATGCGGCCATGGTCCGTGGCGTGGGCGAGGAGTGGAGCGGTCATATGAAGACTCTTTCACGGGGGTCAGACAACGATGAAAAGCAAAATGGCCCGCCCCGCTGAGTCAGCGGAACAGACCATTTCGTTAGTGGGCGATACTGGGTTCGAACCAGTGACCTCTTCGGTGTGAACGAAGCGCGCTACCACTGCGCCAATCGCCCTAACGACATTGAATGCTAGCCCACCCGGGCGGATTTTAGAAATCGGCCCGGGAGAACCTGGCCGCGGCGGGAATGCGGCCCAATACTCCCGCGCAACAGGCCCCGTGCACGGGCAGTTCCACCAGCCCTCCACCGGCCGTTCCAGTCGTCCCCCTCAGAAGGCCCGCTCAGTAGTCCCGGCGCCACTTAGGGCCACGGCTGAACAATGACGCTAATTACAGCGCTGTAATTAGCAAAATCCCCTAGAACTCGGGGAAGTAGGGCCATGGAACCCGGGCCAATGGGTCTCGATTTGTAGATTCCCAGAACCTCCTATAGAGTTCTTACTCGTTGGAACGCGAGGAAATGCCGAATGCGGCAAGGAAATGCACACCAACAATGCGGACGTAGCTCAGCTGGTAGAGCACCACCTTGCCAAGGTGGATGTCGCGAGTTCGAATCTCGTCGTCCGCTCGCAGGACACTGTCACGGCAAAGGTTCTTCGGAATCCTGTCTACACGGTGGGTTGGCCGAGAGGCGAGGCAGCGGCCTGCAAAGCCGTATACACGGGTTCGAATCCCGTACCCACCTCGGTGAAAACCCTGGTTTCCGGTTTCGATCGGATGCAAGGGGCGATTGGCGCAGCGGTAGCGCGCTTCCCTGACACGGAAGAGGTCACTGGTTCGATCCCAGTATCGCCCACCAGAGCAAGGCAACTTGCTTGATGCAGTACCACCGGCCCAGCCGGCATGGACTAAAATGCGGACGTAGCTCAGCTGGTAGAGCACCACCTTGCCAAGGTGGATGTCGCGAGTTCGAATCTCGTCGTCCGCTCTCTTCATTACAACTCCACTCCGGATCCTTCCGGTTGCGGGCGATTGGCGCAGCGGTAGCGCGCTTCCCTGACACGGAAGAGGTCACTGGTTCGATCCCAGTATCGCCCACCACAAGAGCAGCTCCCCCGGAGCTGCTCTTTTTTGTGCACTGCGGGTTTGTGCACTGCGGGTTTGTGCACTGAGGGTTTGTGCACTGCGGATTGGTGCAGTCCGGGCCCTTCTACCCTGTGCACCTGGCCTTCCATCTTTTATCCTCTGGGCGGACACCCTTGGCACCCCCGCCACCTCCCGCTAGGGTAGAAAACGCAAGGAGCGATCTGGCTCCGYGACYGAAGGGAGGTGCCCGTGGGTTTACTTGACGATCTAAAGGGCAAGGCTCAGCAAGTTATTGGTGGCAACGAAGAAGCCATCAAGGACGGCATCGAAAAGGCAGGCGACTTCGTCGACTCCAAGACCGGCGGAAAGCACGCCGGCACGATCGATGCCGTGCAGCGTGGCGCTTCCGACTTCGTGGACAAGGCGAACGACCGGCCGAATTCGGCCCCGGTCGCCGATCAGACTCCCGCAGCCGGTGAGCCCCCCGTAGCCGGGGAACCCCGCCAGCCAGGCCTCTGACCCAGATCCGTCAGCGAGGTGCCGGTCCCGCCGAGAGGCGGCGCCGGCACCTCCGGCATTTAAGGGCGACTCCAACCGGGCAACGCGGGGTCAGTTACGGCCCATCCGGTGCATCCGGATGGGCCGTAACTGACCCCGCGTTGGATTTGGCGTTGTAGTTGGAGGGGCTGGCGRCTAGGACGGTTCGTGGTTTTGGCCCTCGCGGGCCAGCGCGGTCAGCCTGGAGACGGCGCGGAAGTACTTCTTCATGTACCCGCCGGTCATCATTTCCTCGGTGAAGAGCTGGTCGAACGGCACACCGCTGGCAAGGATGGGCACGTCCTTGTCGTACAGCCGGTCAGCCAGCACCACGAAGCGCAGCGCAACGGCCTGCTCGGTAATCGTGTGCACGTTCTTCCAGACCACGCCCTCGATCCCCTCCAGCAGCTGGCGGTAACGGCTCGGGTGCACGCCGGCCAGGTGGTTGATCAAGGTGCTGAACTCATCGCGGGCCACGGTCTTGCCGTCGAACTCGGCATGCATGTGGTGGGTCAGGTCATCATTGCGCAGCGGCGACGGCGCGGCCGGCAGGCCACGGTGGCGGAAGTCCTCGCCGTCGATCCGCACGACGTCGAACTGGTCCGCCAGCACCTGGATTTCGCGGGCAAAGTCGACGGCGGCGAAGCGCCCGTCCCCGAGGGACCCCGGCAGCGTGTTCGATGTGGCGGCAAGCTTCACGCCGGCGTCGGCGAGTTCGCGCATGAGCCGGGACATGAGCACAGTGTCGCCCGGATCATCGAGCTCAAATTCATCGATGCAGACCAGCTTGTAGTGGCTCAGGGCCTCAACGGTCTTGCGGAAGGACAGCGCACCGACGAGGTTGGTGTATTCGACGAACGTGCCGAAGGCCTTGGGCCCGGGGGCGGCGTGCCACAGCGATGCCAGCAGGTGGGTCTTGCCCACACCGAATCCGCCGTCGAGGTAGATCCCGGCCCGGGAAGTGTCCTTCTTGCCGAAGAGCCGCTTGAACAGCCCGTCGCCGTCGCGTGCGCCCACGCCCGCCGCAAAATGCTGCAGGGCATGGACCGCCTGGGCCTGGCTGGGCTGGGCGGGATCGGGCCGGTAGCTGGAAAACGACACCTCACCGAACCGCGGCGACGGATAGAACCCATTGAGGAGTTCATCCACGGAAACTGCCGGTGTGCGGGCGGCGAGCTGTTCGATCTGTACCAAGGTGGTCCGTTCTGCTGGTCTCTTGTCCCCAGCAAGAATACCGGCAAAGCCTGGCCGGCCCGCGTGCGCGGCTGTGGACCCGCGGCCGGCGTGAGGAAGACCACATTTCCCCGTGTGAACCCGGTGGAGCATTCCCACCGGCCCGTGACTAGTGTTGTAACAGGCCCGGCGCGGCGCACGCTTTCGGCGCCCGGCCTCCTGACCGTTCAAGTGAAAGGCCATCGCAATGACCTACCCCGTTGAGCAGAACGAGAAATTCGCCGCTTACGCCCACCCTGACCGCCTGGTGTCCACGGAATGGCTGGCCACGGCGATCGAGGACGGCGCCCTCGACGGCGGCAATCTCGTGGTGGTCGAATCCGACGAAGACGTCCTGCTGTACGAGACCGGGCACATTCCGGGAGCCGTGAAAATCGACTGGCACACGGACCTGAACGACGAGGTGACCCGCGACTACGTCGACGGTGAAGCCTTCGCCGCGCTGGCCGCGTCCAAGGGCATCTCCCGGGACAGCACGGTGGTTATTTACGGCGACAAGTCGAACTGGTGGGCCGCGTACGCCCTGTGGGTGTTCACGCTCTTCGGCCACGAGGACGTCCGGCTCCTGGACGGCGGCCGGGACAAGTGGATCGCGGAAGGCCGGGCACTCTCCACCGTCACGACCGTCGCCACCCCCGCCGACTACCCCGTCGTGGAGCGGGACGACGCCCCGATCCGCGCCTTCAAGGATGACGTCCTGGGGCACTTCGGCAAGCCGCTGATCGACGTCCGCTCGACCGAGGAGTATACCGGCCAGCGCACCCACATGCCCGCCTACCCGGAAGAGGGCGCGCTGCGCGGCGGCCACATCCCCACGGCGGCCTCCATCCCCTGGGCCCGCGCGGCGGCCGGCGACGGCACATACCGGAACCGCGGCGAGCTCGAGGCCCTCTACCTCGGCGAGGCCGGATTGAACGAAGGCGACGACGTCGTGGCGTACTGCCGGATCGGCGAGCGGTCCAGCCACACCTGGTTTGCGCTGAAGTACCTGTTGGGCTTTGAGACCGTGCGGAACTACGACGGCTCCTGGACCGAATGGGGCAACGCCGTGCGCGTCCCGATCGTCAAGGGTGCCGAACGCGGCGCGGTTCCGGCCGGCCGTTAGCCGTGGTGACCGTGGAGCGGGACCGGTCCCGACAGGGACACAATCGGCGCGCCTGCGTAAGCTGGGAGTGATGAATACTTCAGCCCTCCCCGCCGCACTGGCGGAAATTGTCGACGATTTCCAGGCCCTGACCGAAGCAGAGCGGCTGCAGCTGCTCCTTGAGTTCTCACAGGGGCTTCCGGAACTTCCGGAGCGGMTCCGGGATCACCCGGAGCTGCTCGAGCAGGTAGTGGAGTGCCAGACGCCGCTGTTCCTCACCGTCGAGACGGAACAGGCCGATGGCGACGCGCCTGAGCGCGTCCGGCTCTACTTCAAGGCACCCAAGGAGGCCCCGACCACCCGCGGCTTCGCCGGAGTGCTCCACGAAGGACTCGACGGGCTCAGCGCCGCGGAAATCCTGGCCGTCCCCGACGACATGCCCGAACTGTTGGGCCTGACCCGCGCCATCACTCCGCTGCGCATGCGCGGAATGACGGCCATGCTGGGCCGGATCAAGCGCAAGGTCGTCGCCTCCGGAGACCGCCAGCCGTCGGCGCAGTCCTGACCTTCGGCGCCCGGACAGCCAGAGAACATGGCCCGCAAGCACGCGTCGCAGGGAACTCCGGCCACCGCGGCACTCGCGGCCGCCGGGGTTCCCTTTGTGGCCCACCCCTACACCCATGACCCCGCGGCGGCCAGTTATGGCCTGGAAGCGGCGGAAGTGCTCGGCGTCGACCCTGACCGGGTCTTCAAGACCCTGATGGTCGACGTCGACGGCCGGCTCGCCGTCGGCGTCGTGCCGGTCAGCGGCAGCCTGGACCTCAAGGCGATGGCCGCGGCTTTGGGCGGCAAGAAAGCGGAGATGGCCGATCCGGCCGCGGCGCAGCGGCGGACCGGATATGTTCTCGGCGGCATCTCACCGCTCGGCCAGCGCCAGTCCTCCCCCACGGTGGTGGATGAGAGCGCACTGGCGCTGGAGACCATCCTCGTTTCGGGTGGACGGCGCGGCCTGGACATCGAGCTGGATCCGGCCGAGCTCATTCGGCTCACGGCTGCCCGCACCGCCAGGATCGGGACCCGGCGCGACTGACCCGGCCCCAGGTGTCGAGACGGCACGTCACGGCAATTTTCGCGCACAACACTGCCGTGATCTGTCAATGATCTGTCAATTGAATGCGGCATTGCCGGCCGGAGGCTCCTGGTCGCCGGGGTTGGCGCGGGGCGCCAGCTGCTGCCGGAGCCAGGCCGAGACCTGCCGCTCCCAGCGCTCCGGGTCCACGTTCCATTCCTTGGTATGCAGGGCCTTGTCGAAGGGCTCGAAGGTGACCATCTCGGGGTTTTTCTCGGCCAGCGCCGCTGAGGGCCCGTACGGTACGTACTCGTCGTCCACGCTGTGCACAATGAGGGTCGGCGTCCTCAGCTCCACGGCCCGCGAGACCCAGTCCATCGCTTTGAGGTCGACGGGCGCGGCCAGCCCGGTCAGCCGCCGGCCCAGGCGGTGGCTGAGCATGAGTTGTCCGTAGCGGCCCACGGACGACGGAATCCGGTTCAGCTCCGCGTGGTGGGCCAGCACGTTGACCCAGTTGATCACCGGCGCGTCCAGGACCATGGCCCGGATCAAGTGGCGGTGCCGGGAAAGGTCAGCGGTCTGGAGGCATATCGCGCCGCCCATCGACCAGCCGAACAAAACCACCTCGCGGGCGCCCTGCTGTACGGCGTAGCCGATGGCGGCCTCGACGTCGCGCCATTCGGTGGAGCCCAGGCCGTACCGCCCGTCGCTGGCTGACGGGGCCAGGCCGTCGTTGCGGTAGGAGATCAGAAGACTGGACATGCCCAGTTCCCTGGCGGTCCGGACGGCCCGCAGCCCTTCCTGCCGGGTGGCCCCGCGCCCGTGCACCATGATCGCCCACACGTCGGGGGCCACATCCTCCGCCACGGCCGGCGCGGCGCGGACGAGCCAGGCCGGCGCGGTCCCGGCGTCGACGTCGATCAGCACGTCCTCCACCGGAAACCCCAGGGCGGCCGGATCCGGATAGGCCGCGCCGCTCCACCAGCCGCGCCGGGCGGTGGCCATGTCCCCGCTGTAGACGTGCTCGACCTCGCGCAGCACGGTGCGTTCGGCCGGGGAGTAGGACAGGATCCGGCCGATCCGCGCATGCCCGCGGCCGCCGTCGAAGAAGAAACCGTACACCCCGTCCACCGTGGCGTCCGGGGTGGCGGCGAAAATGACCCGCAGCGCCCGTCCCTCGCGGATGACGGCCAGCACTTCCTGGTCCTCTGCCCGGAACCGGGCCGGGGTGATGACGCGGCGGGCGAAGTAGAGGGCGAGGGCGGAGGAGCCGGCGGCGAGCACGCCCGCAGCGGCGCTGCCGCCGATGATGCCCCCCACCGCCCACTTGGCGCTCCCGGACGTCACGCCGCCGGGGGCCGGCGCGACGGGGAGTGCTGTTCTGCGGGCAGCGGCCTGGCGGGCAGCGGTCTGGCGGAGGTCCGGGCGGAGGCGCAGGGAGGATGCCATGGCACCATTCTTACTGAAGCGCAGCCCAACCACGGCATTGGCGGGGTTTCAGGCGCACGGCCGGGCCGGTCCAGACACGCCAGGGTCCCGCGGGACACAACGATGCAGGTCAACACGAGCGCGACTAGGCTGGGGTCATGAGTGATCCAATCGTCATTTTGACAGAAGAGCCCCTCGGTGCGGATGACCGCGTCAATATTGAAACCCTGATTGCCGGCGGTGATGCGCCCCTGCTGATCCTGGTGCCGGCCAACACCGAGCGACACCTGGTGGTGGATTTCCTGGAAAACCTTTCCATGCTTGAAATCGCCAAGGCCTTCCGTGAACTGACGGCACACTCGGATCCCGCCGAGGAGCGGGCCGAAGCAGCCGACACCCTGGCCGCCTCGCTGGCCGCGCTGGCCGGTCTGGGCGGCGGCGTCTCGGGCGAAGTCGTCGAGGGCAAGGCCGTTGACGGCCTGGTTGCCAAGGTCAAGGAACTCAGCGCCGGACAGGCTGTGGTCATCACCCGCCCGCACGCCGTGGCCGACACGTTCCACACCGACTGGGCCACCAAGGCACAGGACAAGCTGGGGCTGCCTGTCCTGCATCTGTACGCCGGTTCGGGATTTATCGGGGACTCCTGAGCGTTATTGAGGCTATGAGTATCTTTAACAGGCCTAAATCCATGCCCTCGGCAGTGCCCGCCACCGAACCCACAGCCGACCCCGCCGCCACGGCCTTTGACCAGGCTCCGACCGGAACGCCCGTCGAAAAGACGGACGCCCAGTGGCGCGAGGAACTGACGCCCGAGGAGTACCGCGTGCTCCGCCAGGCAGGCACCGAGCGGCCGTACACCGGCGAATACTGGGACACCCACACCCGCGGTGTCTACAAGTGCCGGGCCTGCGGCACCGAACTCTTCACCAGCAACGAAAAGTTCGACTCGCACTGCGGCTGGCCGTCCTTCTGGGCGCCGCTCGCCGAGGGCACCGTTCGCTACATCCATGACCGCACCATGGGCATGGACCGGGTGGAAGTCCGCTGCAGCACCTGTGATTCCCACCTGGGGCACGTGTTCGACGGCGAGGGCTACGGCACCCCCACGGACCAGCGCTTCTGCATCAACTCGGTTTCCCTGAAGCTGGTTCCCGCGGACGACGCCGGGCAGTAGCCTGCAGCCCTGCCTCTCCTTCCGCTGGAACGGCTTTTCAGAATCACTTGCCACAGACTTTCTTATGCTCGAGGCAATTTTGCATTAGAGTCTCTGCTTGCTTGCTACGCTCGATTTAGATCCAGCGACACGCTCCACAGCAAACAGAAAGGCGACCGTCGACGATGACCACGACCGCTCTTACCGCCCCCGCCCCGATCACCGCCGGCAACCAGGAATGGCTGCGGCTCAAGGCTGCCGCCACCGCCCTGCGCGCCCTCCAGGTCCAGGACGGATCCGTGCCGGATGCCGAAGCCCACGAAGCCGCGGCCGCCCACGTCGCAACCATCACCGCGGCGGTCGCGGCTCTGGCCCCGTCCTTCCCGCACGACGCAAACTACCTGGAACTGCTGGTCACCGACTTTGACCGCTGGGCCGATGGCGGCTTTGGGGTCCCGGACTTCCTGGATTCCCTGCAGGCGTTCCAGCCGCAGCAGCACCGGGTCAACGGGCTCCAGCACCTGGTCGTGTTCCCGATGTACACCCAGAACGGCAGCAGCAGCCGCCTCGTCGAGGCCGTGCTGATCGAGGTCATCTGGCCGGAATTCATCGGCGGCCTGGAAACCGGCGAATACTCCAACAAGCTCTTCGTCCCGATCCGGTTCCTCGACTTCACCGCGGGCTACGACACCAACTCCGCAGTCCTGTTCCCCGAGACCGTCGCGGTCCGCGAGACCCCGACGTTTACGTGGGGCGCGATCTTCGCCGACCGCGAGGCCGCACGCTTCCGCCGCGTCCTGCGCGCCGCCGCCGAGATCACCTCCCTGCAGCTGCCCGAGGACGYCGCCGGGCTCCTGGAGGACCAGCAGCTGACACAGGAAACCTTTGTCATGTGGGACCTGATCCACGACCGCACCCACATGCGCGGCGACCTGCCCTTCGACCCGTTCATGATCAAGCAGCGCATGCCGTTCTTCCTCTACTCACTGGAGGAGCTGCGCTGCGACCTCACCGCCTTCCGCGAATCCGTGAAGATCGAGAAGGACGAGGACGCTGACCCGGAGGCCCGCCGGCACGCCAAGCTTGTCCAGTACGCCGTGATCTTCGACCGCATCTTCCGCTTCGCCATCACCGGCACGCGCGTACGGAACTACGACGGCCTTGGCGGCCAGCTGCTCTTCGCCTGGATGCACCAGCACCACGTCCTGCACTGGACCGACAGCAAACTCAGCATCGACTGGGACGAGGCTGCCGACGTCGTGGTTGAACTCGGCGCGAAGATCGAGGAACTGTACTGGCGCTCGATCGACCGCCCCAAGATGGCCCACTGGCTCGCCGCCTACGAGCTCATCTCCGGCACGGTCACGCCCAACCCGGCCTCGGTCTGGGCCAAGGGTCCGGACGCCCTCCCCCTGGACGGTCCGCCCCGCGGCCTCACGGACCAGGTCCTCGACGACGAGTTCCCGCTCTCCATGTTCTACGAGGCGCTGGAGAAGAAGATGCGGCCCGTCATCGAATCCACTGCCGGCATCACCGGGTCGTCAGACATCAGCACAGATACCGGCACTGACCCGGGATCAGAGTCCGGCGGCACCCAGGCCCTGAACGCCGGATGAGTGCCGGACGCACTTTGAACGTGCTGGTCACGGGGGGCAGCGGGCCGTCGGGAATCGCGACGGCCCGCGCCCTGCGCGGCGCCGGCCACAGGGTCTTCACGGTCGGATCGGATGCCGCGCGCATCGAGGCAGCCGCCGCCGAGGCCGGCGACGGCGTCACGCCGCTCGCCTGCGACCTCGCCAGCCTGGCCGACGTCCGCGCCCTGCGGGAAAGCATTGCCGGCCTGGCCGGACGCGTCGACGGCGTTATCCACCTGGTGGGCGGCTGGCGCGGCGCGAAAGGCATCACCGACCAGAGCGACGACGACTGGGACTTCCTGGAGCGCAACGCCGTCACGACCCTGCGGAACGTTACGCGCGTCTTCTTCGACGACCTCGCCGCCTCTGAGGCAGGACGCTTCGCCATGGTGTCCTCCACGGCGGTAAGCGCCCCGACGGCGGCGGGGGCGAGCTACGCCGCGGCCAAGGCGGCCGCCGAGGCCTGGACGCTGGCGGTCGCTGACGGCTTCCGCCGGGTCCACGCCGCGGGCAATGCCACCAGCACAGGCACTCCAGAGCAGGACAGGGCGCAACAGGACAACGCCGGACAGGACAGCGCCGCGCTACGGAGCGCCGCCGTCATTTTCGTGGTGAAAGCCCTCGTTGACGCGAAAATGCGGGCCAAGGCCCCGGACCGCAAGTTCCCGGGCTTCACGGACGTGGCTGACCTGGCGGCTGCCGCAGCGGGACTCTTCAACGCTCCTGCCGGCGACCTGAACGGCCAGCGGCTGCTGCTCAGCCGCTGAACATCCCTGATTCCGCGGCCCTGATCCTGGACCCCAGCGTCTGTGGCACAGGGTCTGGGCCCCGATCCAGGGCCCCGGGCTTAGCCCGGGCGGCCCGACCTCTTAGACTGAAAGCGTGAGCAAAACGATGACCAGCACAGTTGAAACTGTCCCTGCCGGCACTGCGGTGCGGCTCCACGATCCCTCCGTCCGCGGCTTCGCCTCGGACAACTATTCCGGCGTGCACCCGGAAGTCCTCGCGGCCCTGGCCGCCGCCAACGAAGGCCACCAGGTCTCCTACGGCGAGGACGATTACACCGCGCGCCTGCAGCAGCTGATGGAAGAGCACTTCGGCGAAGGCATCGAGTGCTTCCCGGTGTTCAACGGCACCGGAGCCAACGTCCTGTCCCTGCAGTCGCTCCTCCCGCGCTGGGGTGCGGTCATTTGCGCTTCCACCGCCCACATCAACATGGACGAAAACGGTGCACCGGAGCGGATCGGCGGCATCAAGCTGCTGCAGGTCCCCACCACCGACGGCAAGCTCACCCCCGCACTGATCGACCAGGAAGCCTGGGGCTGGGGCGATGAGCACCGCGCCCAGCCGCTGGCCGTGTCCATCACCCAGACCACCGAGCTCGGTACCTGCTACACCCCGGACGAGGTCCGGGCCATCGCTGAGCATGTCCACGCAAAGGGCATGAAGCTGCACATGGACGGTGCCCGGCTGGCCAACGCCGCCGCCCACCTGGGGGTCCCGCTGCGGGCCTTTACCCGTGACGCCGGCGTGGACATCCTCTCCTTCGGCGGCACGAAGAACGGCCTGCTGTTCGGCGAGGTTGTGGTCGCCCTGAACCCGGAGGCCGCACACGGCCTGGTCTACCTGCGCAAGATGAACATGCAGCTGGCCTCCAAGATGCGGTTTATGTCCGCCCAGTTCATTGCCCTCCTCGAGGGTGAGCTGTGGCTGCGCTCGGCCTCGCACGCCAACGCCATGGCCGCCCGGCTGCGCGCCGGCGTCGAGGCGATCCCCGGCGTCGAACTGACGCAGAAGACCGAGTCCAACGGCGTCTTCGCCGTCCTGCCTGCCGGTGTCGCGGACCGGCTGCGCAAGTCCTTCCGCTTCTACGACTGGAACGAGGCGGCCCGCGAGGTCCGCTGGATGTGCTCCTTCGACACCACCGAGGACGACGTTGATTCCTTCATTGCGGCCATCAAGCGCGAGCTCGCCGCTGCCTGAGCCGTGCAACGCTTCCCCTGCCCGGCGGCGAGCCTGCCGGGTAGGGCTCCGGCCGTTGCATAACCTTCCAAGGTGAGCTCCCTCGATCAGGTTCCGGCAGATTTCCTCTTCGCCCTGGGGACCCTTCGGCAGGCACGGTGCCGCAGCGAGCTGCACCTGGACGAAATTCCGGCCCCGTCCCGGCTGGCACCGTTCGCGGTGGCCCTGGGCGCGGAAGTGATCGGCCCGGGCGACTCCCCCGCCGGCGGACCGGTCCACGGCCCGGCCGCCGCGGCGCTGGCACGGGCGTCCGGCAGCGACGACGTCGAGCTGGCCACTGGCCGCTTCATTCTGCTCCACGATCCCGACGGCTCTGCCGTATGGGACGGGGAATTCCGGATCGTCACCTACATCCGCGCCCAGCTGGAACCCGAGATGGGCAACGACGAACTCCTGGGGTCCGTGGCGTGGACCTGGCTGGTCGAAGCGCTGGAGAACCATCAGGCCCCGTACCGCTCCGCCGGCGGCACCGCCACCCGGGTGCTCTCGGAGAGCTTTGGAACGTTGTCGGACCGGCCGAATTCAATCGACATCGAGCTCCGGGCCTCCTGGACCCCGGCCACCCCGGACATCACCTCGCACCTGGAGGCGTGGTCGGACATGGTCTGCACCTTCGCCGGGCTGCCGCCCCTGCCCGAGGGCGTCACGGCCCTGCCCCGCCGCCCCCGCGGACACGCATGAGGCCCGTGTTCGGCCGCGGTCACGGCCCTATACGCCATGTTGTCGGTAAACTGTAGAGACCATGACCCCTCAGAATCCGGAAACCAGCACAGCCGGCGCCAGTCGCACTACGGCCGAGGCTGCTGACACCACAGCCCACATCACCGTGGAAGGCTTCGACAGCCTGGTCCCTGAAGTGATCGACCTCGACATTCCCCGCGACGGCGTGCCGCTGGTCATTGAAACCCAGTCCGGACTCGAACGCTGCGCCGCGGCCCTCGCCGCCGGCCACGGCCCTGCGGGCGTGGACGCGGAGCGCGCCTCGGGATTCCGCTACGGCCAGCGCGCCTTCCTGGTCCAGATCCGGCGCGAAGGCTCCGGAACCTGGCTGATCGATCCCGAACCTTTCGGAGACCTCAGCATCATCAATGACGCTTTGCGCGGCGTCGAATGGATCCTGCACGCCGCCAGCCAGGACCTGCCCTGTCTGTCCGAACTCGGCATGTGGCCGGACAAACTCTTCGACACCGAACTCGCCGCCCGCCTGGCCGGGCTGCCCAGGGTGGGCCTCGCCGCCGTCATCGAACAGCTCCTGGGCTTCGGCCTGGCGAAGGAACACTCCGCCGCCGACTGGTCCACCCGCCCCCTGCCGGAACCATGGCTGCGCTACGCCGCGCTCGACGTCGAAGTCCTGACAGAGCTGCGCGAGGAACTGATTGAGCTGCTCGTGGCGGACGAGAAGCTGGAATACGCCGAGCAGGAATTCGCCGCCATCCTCGAAGCCGGACAGGCCCCGCCGCGCGTTGATCCGTGGCGCAAAACGTCCGGGCTGCACCAGATCCGGGACCGCCGCCAACTGGCCGCAGTCCGGGAGCTGTGGCTGGAACGCGATTCCCTGGCCCAGAAACGTGACGTCGCCCCCGGCCGGCTGATCCCCGACTCCGCGCTCGTCGCGGCGGCCAAGGCGATGCCCTCCACGGTCCCCCAGCTCCTGGGCACCAAGGGCTTCCACGGCCGCGCCGCACAGCGGGAAGCCCCCCGCTGGCTGCGCTGCATCGGCGTGGCCCGGGCCCTGGAGGACCTGCCGCCGCTGCACCTTCCCACCAACGCTCCCCCGCCCCCGCGCGTCTGGGCGGACCGGGACCCGGAGGCGGCCGCCAGGCTCGCCACCGCCCGTCCAAAACTCCAGGCCAGGGCCGAGGAACTGAACCTGCCGGTGGAAAACCTGCTGACCCCGGACTATCTTCGGCGGGTCGCCTGGCGTCCACCGGCAGAATGCAGCGAGGAAGGCGTGGCCGAGGAACTGGCGAACCTCGGGGCGCGCCAGTGGCAGATCGAAATCACGGCTCCGCTCATTGCCGAGGCTTTCCTGCACCCCGAGCCGCTGCCCGCGAAGGAACCCAAGGCCGCCGCGGAGGCGCCGTCGGGTTCCACGGTCTAGCGGCTCCTTTCGGGGCCGCTCATCTCCTCCTTGCCAGCTATGTTACTGGCGAGTAACATAATGCATGATGTCGTTCGGAACCCTCCCGCCTGTGGCAACCCCTGCCACAGGCGCGGTTCCGGCACCATGTCTCAATGAGGAGTACGCCGTGAGCCAAGCCCGCACCAGCGGAAAACCCAGCAGCGCAAACCCGAGCAGCGGAAGAAACAGGACCGTGCGCGACGTCGTCTTTGTCGACGGCGTCCGTACCCCGTTCGGCCGCGCCGGCGACAAGGGCATCTACGCCGGCACCCGCGCCGACGACCTCGTGGTCAAGTGCATCCGCGAACTGATGCGCCGCAACCCCTCGCTTCCGGCGGACCGGGTCGACGAGGTCGCGATCGCCGCCACCACCCAGACGGGCGACCAGGGCCTGACCATCGGCCGCACCGCCGCCCTGCTGGCCGGACTCCCCCGCACCGTGCCCGGCTTCGCGATCGACCGCATGTGCGCCGGCGCCATGACCGCCGTCACCACGACSGCGRGCGGCATCGSCTTYGGCGCSTAYGACGTCGTGATYGCCGGCGGYGTCGAACACATGGGCAACCACCCGATGGGCGCCGGCGCCGACCCCAACCCGCGCTTCATGTCCGAACGGATCGTGGACCCGGCCGCGCTGAACATGGGCAACACGGCCGAGAACCTGCACGACCGTTTCCCGTCCATCACCAAGGACCGCACCGACGCCTACGCCGTCGCCTCGCAGGACAAGCTCGCCGCAGCCTACGCCAACGGCCAGATCCAGCCCGACCTCGTACCCGTCGCCACGATGAAGCCGGGCCAGGGCTGGACCGTCAACACCGTGGACGAACCCCCGCGCCCCGGAACCTCGCTCGGGGACCTGGCCACGCTCAAGACGCCGTTCCGCGCCCACGGCCGGGTCACGGCGGGCAACGCCGCGGGCCTGAACGACGGCGCCACCGCAGCCCTGCTGGCCTCCGCCGATGCCGCCGAGGAACTCGGGCTGCCGGTCAGGATGCGCCTGGTGAGCTATGCCTTCGCCGGCGTCGAACCCGAGGTCATGGGCATCGGCCCGGTCCCGGCCACCGAGAAGGCACTCAAGAACGCCGGACTCGGCATCGGGGACATCGGGCTCTTCGAAATCAATGAGGCCTTCGCCGTCCAGGTCCTGAGCTTCCTGGACCATTTCGGGATCGCCGACGACGACCCCCGCGTCAACCGCTATGGCGGCGCGATCGCCGTCGGGCACCCGCTGGCGTCCTCGGGGGTCAGGCTGATGAACCAGCTGGCCCGACAGTTCGAGGAGGACCCCTCCGTCCGCTTTGGCATGACCACGATGTGCATCGGCCTGGGCATGGGCGCCACCGTAATCTGGGAGAACCCGCATCACGCGGATTACGGCACCGAAGCACCTGGCATGGAAATGCACAACACAGCAGCACAGCACGCAGAGACCACGACCACCGAGACTGGAGCCACAGCATGAGCGCCGCTGATTTCCGCAAGCTTGCAGAACTCTTCCCCAACGAAACGGTCACCCACTCCTACGTCCAGGACATCGAACTGCCGCCCGTCGACGGTGGGGAGACGACTGACGGCAAAAGCCCCGGCATCTTCGCGCTGGTCACCCTCGACAACGGCCTGGACCACTCCAAGCCCACCACCCTCGGACCCAACACCCTGATCGAGCTCGGCACGGTCCTGGAAGGACTGAAGGAACGCGCCGCCCGGGGCGAGATTGCCGGCGTCGGCGTCACCGGCAAGCCGTACTTCCTCGTGGCCGGCGCCGACCTCTCCACGGTCAAGTCCGTCAGCGGACGCGAACAAGGCCTGTGGATGGCCCAGCTCGGCCACGACGTCTACGCCACCCTCGCGAACCTCGGCGTGCCGAGCTTCGCATTCATCAACGGACTGGCCCTGGGCGGCGGCCTGGAGATCGCGCTGCAGTCCACCTACCGCACGGTCTCTACCGGCGCCGGCGCTCTGGCCCTTCCCGAGGCGTTCATCGGACTCATCCCTGGCTGGGGCGGGGTCCACATCCTGCCGCGGCTGATCGGGCCGGAGAACGCCCTCAAGGTCATGATCGAAAACCCGCTGAGCAACAACCGCACGCTCACCGGGCCGCAGGCCTACCAGCTGGGCATGGCGGACGCGATGTTCGAGCCGGCCGACTTCGTGGAACAGTCCCTGGCGTGGGCCGCGAAAGTCATTGCCGGTGCCGTGGCGCCGGAGCGGGCGAACGCCGTGGACCCGTCCGCTCCGGAGGTCGCCGCCCGCTGGGCGGCCGCCGTCGCCAAGGGCCGCGCCTTCGTGGAGGCCAAGACCTCCAACGCTTCCCCGGCGCCCGCCAAGGTCCTGGACGTCATGGAGGCCAACCGCACCCTGACCCAGGCGCAGTCCGCTGAGCTCGAATGCGAGACGCTCGCCGACCTCATGCAGACCGACGAGTTCCGCTCCACGGTGTACGCCTTCCTGGACCTCGTGCAGCGCCGCTCCAAGCGTCCAGCCGGCGCCCCGGACCGCAAGCTTGCGCGCCCGGTGACGAAGATCGGCGTCGTCGGTGCCGGCCTGATGGCCAGCCAGCTCGCCCTGCTCTTCGCCCGCCAGCTCAAAGTGCCCGTGGTCCTCACGGACATCGACCAGGCCCGCGTGGACAAGGGCGTGGGTTACGTCCACGCCGAGGTGGAGAAGCTGCTGGCGAAGGGCCGGATCAGCCCCGACGCCGCCAACCGCACCCGCGCGCTCGTCACGGGATCAGTTTCGAAGGAGGCCTTCGCCGACGCCGACTTCGTCATTGAGGCCGTCTTCGAGGAACTCAACGTCAAGAAGCAGGTCTTCAAGGAAGTCGAGGCGATCGTCTCGGAAGAGTGCATCCTCGCGACCAACACGTCCTCGCTGTCCGTCACCGCGATGGCGGAGGACCTTGAGCACCCCGAGCGCCTGGTCGGCTTCCACTTCTTCAATCCGGTGGCCGTGATGCCGCTGCTGGAGATCGTGCGGGCACCGAAGACCGACGACGCCGTGCTGGCCACCGCGTTCGAGCTCGCCAAGGGGCTCAAGAAGTCGGCGGTGCTGGTCAGGGATGCCGCCGCGTTTGTGGTCAACCGCGTCCTGCTGCGCCTCATGGGTGAAGTCACCGCGGCCTTCGACGAGGGCACCCCCGCCGACGTGGCCGATAACGCGCTGCGGCCGATGGGCCTGCCCATGACGCCCTTTGTGCTCGGCGCCATGGTGGGCCTGCCCGTGGCGCAGCATGTCCAGGAATCGCTGCACACGGCGTTCGGGGACCGCTTCAGGGTCTCGGCGAACCTGCAGGTGCTGATCGACAACGGTGTGACGTCCATTTGGGCCGTGCAGAACGGCACACCGGTGCCGGGCCCGGACGGCAAGCCGTTCATACCGGCCGAAACCCTGGCGCTGATGTCCTTTGGCAGCACCCCGTCCACCGGCGAGGAGGTGCTGCGCCGGACGCAGGACGCCCTGGCGGAGGAAATCGGGCTGATGCTCGAGGAAGGCGTTGTGGCCGGTCCCGAGGACATTGACCTCTGCATGATCCTCGGCGCGGGCTGGCCGATGTTCCTGGGCGGGATCACCCCGTATCTGGACCGGGTGGGCGCCTCGGAACGGGTCAACGGCAAGAAGTTCCTGGCCCCGGGCGTGGCGTCAGAGCCGGCCTAAAGCCAGGCTTCACCGCTCGCTTTTGTTGGCGCCGCCGCCCGGACTTTGGTCCGGGCGGCGGCGCTGCTTTCGGGAGAGTGGCCGGGCATCCCGGCGGCGCCATGACGTGGGCAGCCTCGATGTCTGCGGTGTTGAGATGAAAGGCTGGAACGCGAAAGACCGCGTCCGYGGAATAGATCCTGCTGTCCAGGACCAGGCCCGCGGAAACTCCAAGCAATATACATTGCGCGTCATGCATTGCGCGTTGGATTCGGTGCCTACCCCGCGGCCCCAGTCAGATTTCCCGCAGGCTCCCGCCGCTGAGTTCCAGGACGCGGTGCGCGTTCCTCCGTGCGTAGTCCAGGTYGTGGGTGACCATGACGACGGCGGCGCCCCGCGCGGCGGCGCGGTCGACGGCGCCCTGCAGCGCCTCGAGGCCGTGCCGGTCCAGCCCGACGGTCGGTTCGTCCAGGGCCACCACCGCCGGTTCGCGGGCCAGGACCGTGGCCAGGGCGAGCAGCCGCTGCCGGGAGGCGGACAGCTCGGCCGGGTGTGCCTCCTCGGTACCGGACAGGCCCACCGCGGCCAGCGCGGCCCGGGCCTTGCCCTCGGCGCCGGCCTTTCCGGACAGTTGCCGGAGTCCGAACGCGGCTTCCCGCAGGACGGTGCGTTCGAAAAGCTGGTCCCGGGGGTGCTGGAACAACAGGCCCACGGAGGCCGCGACCTTTCCCACCGGCTCGCCGGCAATGCTGCGCCCGCAGACCAGCACGTCCCCGGCCGAGGGCCGGAGCAGTCCATTGAAGTGGCGCAGCAGTGTCGACTTGCCGGCGCCGTTGAGCCCGGTCACGGCGATGATCTCGCCCGGGCGCACGGCGAAATCCACGTCCCGGAGGACCCGGTCCTGCGCGCCGGTGCCGTGCCGACGCGGGTCCCGAGCGTAGCCGAACCCAACCCCGCGCAGTTCCAGCGATGCCGGGCCGGGACCGGGCGCCGCGGCAGGCACCGGCCCGGGATGGCGGGCGCCGGCGGCGACGCCGGACCCACTGGCCCCCAGGACGCCGGACCCAATACCGCTCGGCCCAATGCCGCCGGGCCCGCCTACGCCAATCACTCCGGCGCGCTCCAGTTCGGCCGAGCCCGCCAGCTGCGCCGGCGTCCCGGCAGCGGTGACCGTCCCGGCAGCGGTGACCCTCCTGCCGTCGGGCCCGGTCTGAGCGTCAAGAATCGTCCAGTGCGTGGCTTCCCCGGCGAGCCCGTCGGCTGCCTGGCTCAGGAGGACGACGCCGGTCCCGGCGCCGCAGAGGCTGCGGACCAGGGCCTCGACTTGCGCGGCTCCGGCCGCGTCCAGCGATGCCAGCGGCTCGTCCAGGATGAGCACGTCCGGTTCCGTGATGACGGCGCAGCCCACGGCGAGCCGGCGCAGCTCCCCGCCGGAGAGCGTGGCCGGGTCCCGGTCCAGCAGGTGAGAGAGTCCGGTGCGGGCGGCGGTGCGCTCCACCGCGCGGAGCATGTCCTCCCGGGCCGTCGCGCGGTTTTCCAGGCCGAAGGCCAGCTCCTCCGCGACCGTGGCGCGCACCGAGGAGAGCATCGCCGCGGCGTCCTGCGGAACGAAGGCCACGCGGCGCGACCACTCGGCGGGGTTGATCCGGGGGTCCTCGGGCACGCCGCGGAATTCCAGCACCGTGCCGCCAAGCTCCAGGCTGCCGCGGAATTGTCCGGCGTGACCGGCCCGGAGCCAGCCGGCCAACAGTTTGCCCAGCGTGGATTTTCCGCTCCCGGACCCGCCCAGGACGGCGGTCAGGGAACCCGACGTGACCGAGAGTGCGGCATCCCTCAGCACCGGGGTGTCATCGCCGTGGAACGTGAACGCCTCGATCCGGATCTGAAGCGCCGTGCGGGTGGTGGCCGYCATGACACCGCCCCGGCAGGCCAGGAGGCCACAATCCGCCCGGCGACGGCGGCCGCCGCGAATACCAGTGCGGCTGCCCGGCATAGCCGCTGGGCGGGCGGGTCGGCGACTTCGCGGTAGCTGGTCCGGGGCCCCGGGCTGCCGAAGCCGCGGGCGTCGAGCGCCTGGGCGCGGCTTCCGGCGTCGTCAATCAGGGCCAGGACCAGCGGCACCATCTGCAGACGGAGGGTGCCGAGGCGGGACAGCAGGCCGCGTCCGACCACCATCCCGCGGGTTTCCTGGGCCTGCCGGATCCGGTCCAGGCGGCCCGCGACGGCGGGCAGGAGGGTGAGCGTGGAAGCCAGGACGAAGCCGAACTGCGGTGGGATCCTGCGCCCGGCGAGGGCGGAGACGAGGTCGGGGACGCTCACGGTGAAGGAAAAGAGCAGGAATACCAGCACGCAGGCCGTGGTCCGGGTTCCCAGCTCCAGCGCGAAGCCCAGACCCTCGGCCGTGACCCTCGCCGGACCCCACTGGGCCAGCACGGTCTGGCCCTCAGGGAAGAAGAGGCCGTGCAGCACCAGCAGGGACAGGCACAGAGGCGTCAGGATCACGGCTCCTGCGGTCAGGACGCGCCCCGCAATGCCATGGCGGGCGGCARGGATCACCGCGGCGAGGGCCACGGCGACAGACAGCGGCCAATAGGCGGCCGCCGTCGTGACGACGGCGGCGCATACGGCGAGGGTCAGCGCGGTGAAGGGGTGCAGTCGCGGTGTCATGGTCGCTGTGTCAGTGTCTCAGGGTCAGTGTCGCTGTGGCAGTGTCGCAGGGGCGGGGTGTCCCAGCCGCAGCGGGGCTCAGGCGTCCGGCGCTGCCGGGGCCTTGCCGGCGAGTACCCGGTAGCGCCGCACGAAGGGGAACTGGAAGGTGGCGCGGCGGGGCAGCGCGTAGGCGAGCAGCGCCGCGATGGTGAAAACGATCGCCTTGTCCATGGGGTCGGAAATCAGTGCCTGCTTGGTGATGGCGGCCAGGAGGGTGTCCCCCATGRCGCGGAAGGCGCTGACGATCGCCCCGGTACCCAGCCCTGACGTGCCGCCAAAGACGAACGCGGCGATCGGGGCGGAGACGACGCCGGCCAGGATGCCGGTGACGAAGCCGGCGACGGGGGCGAGGTAGAAGCGGCGGAACAGCCCGCCGCGCGCGGCCATGCCGGCGAGGAATCCGATCAGGGCGGCACCGGCGGCGAACGGCAGAACGGTGGGGTTGAAGAAGGACCAGACGATGCTGCTCAGCGCGCCCGTGGCGGCACCCGCTGCGGGTCCGGCGAGGACGGCGATCAGGACGGTGCCGATCGCGTCAATGTAGAACGGCAGGCCCGTGCTGCCCATCAGCTGTCCGAGGACCACGTTCAGGACCAGCGCCACCGGGATGAGGACCACGGTGGAGGTGGGCAGCGCCGGCAGGACGGCCACAATCAGCAGCACAGCGCCGAGCAGGAAGCCGCCGAGGGCAACGAGGGCCGAGAAGCTGGCCGGGCCGTTGGCAATGTCAGCGGGCTGGGTCAGCACCAGGAAGATGTAGGTGGCGGCGATCGCGGCGGCGCCGGCGATTTCGAGCAGGCGGCGCCTGCGGCCGGCCGCCTGTCCAGGGGCAATGATGGTGAGGGCTGGCTGTGACATGAGGGGTGTTCCTTTGGCTGGGTACAACAAGTTCCGCCTCATGTCACCTCGGCGCAGCTACCATCCTAGCGAGCGGCGACCATTCTAGCGATCTGCAGACCCGTCCGGGCACTCCCCGCATTGGCCCAGCCGTACTGTCCGGTTTCAGGCCACCGGCGCCCGGGGGCCCACCGCGCGCGCAAGGGCGCCGATCGAGGAAATCAGTTCGTCGAAGCACTGCCCGGGGTTGTTGTCAGAGACGATCCTGACGTTCGGCGCCAACCCCCACAGCCCGCGGAAATCGGCCACCGTGGTGCCGATCAGCAGGGGCGAATCCGTTTCGACGTCGACCGTGGCCAGCCGGGTAGCGAACGGTGTGCGCCCCGCTGCAGCGCAGGCCGCGAAGGCGTCGTGCACGTGCGCCACATAGCCTTGGTCATAGAGGCGGTGAAATTCCATGTAGAAGCGCAGGGCGTCGGACAGGCAAGCGACGAGGGGGTTCCCGGACTGGCTCCGCTGGCCTTCGGACTGCTCCGGGAGGACGAGTTCGGGCTCCGGTGCACCGGCGGCCTCGCCAAGTCGGCGCAGGTGCTCCGGGTGCATCTCGATCCGCTCGGTCATTTCCAGGGCACACAAGATCGGCAGTTTGTCCTCGGGCAGGCCCCGGTAGGCGGCAAACACCTCCTTGGCGGCATGCGGATCCACCGAGGTGTTCCATTCGGCCGTAGGGGTGGTGTTGCCCTGGTAGTAGAAGCTGCCGCCCATGATCACAAGTCCCTTGAGCAGCCGGGGAAGTTCCGGTTCCCGGCGCAGGGCCAGGGCGAAGTTGGTCAGCGGTCCGGTGATCAGGCCGGTGAGCTCCCCCGGGTGCGCCCGCACCTCCTCGACCCAGACGTCGACGGCGTGCCGCGCCGAGATCTGCTGGCGCGGCGGCGGCAGCTCGGCATAGCCGATGCCCTGCGGCCCGTGGGTCTCCTCGGTGGTGACCAGCGGGATCTCCAGCGGGACCTCGGCGCCGATGGCCACCTCGATGCCCTCGCGGCCGCAGAGCTCCAGCAGGGCCAGGTTGTTCAGCGCCACCTGCCGGGCCCCGACGTTCCCGGCGGTGCACGTGATCGCCTGGACGTGGACCTCGGGCCGGGACAGCAGGTAGACCAGGGCCAGGGCGTCGTCGATCCCGGTGTCGACGTCCATCAGGATCGAATGCGTCACGACAGGTACCGCCGCCCCGGCGCTTGCAGCACTGTTCAGACCCGCACTGTTCAGACAATCAGTGTTCAGACCTGGACCGTTCAGACCTGGACCGTTCAGAACAGCGCCACCTTGGGCGTGCGCGGGAAGAGGTCGTCCAGCTCGGCGAGGTCCGCGTGGCTGGGTTTCCAGGCCACGGCGGCGGCGTTCTGGCGCACCTGCTCCGGCGTGGTGGCGCCGGCGATGACGCTGCTGACGGACGGCTGGGCGGCCAGCCAGGAGAAGGCCACCTGGACTTCGTTGAGCCCGCGGTCGGCGGCGAACTTGCCGAAGGCACCCAGCTGTTCCCAGTCGGCGTCGTGGACCAGGTTGGTGCGGGTGTGGCTGAGCCGGCTTCCCTCGGGGGCCCGGCCGGCGGAGTATTTGCCGGTCAGCAGGCCGTTGGCGAGCGGGAAGTACGGCAGGACGCCCAGGCCGTAGGCCTCGGCCGCCGGGGTCACCTCGAGTTCGGCGCGCCGATCCAGCAGGTTGTAGTGGTTCTGGCTGGAGATGAAGCGGGCTCCCCCGCGGGCGCGTGCCACGTACTCAGCCTCGGCGATCTGCCAGCCGGCCCGGTTGGAGTGGCCGATGTAGCGGACCTTGCCGCTGGTGACGAGGTCATCGAGGGCCGAGAGCGTCTCGTCGATGGGCGTGAGCGGGTCCGGGGTGTGGAACTGGTAGAGGTCGATCCAGTCCGTGCCGAGCCGGCGCAGCGAGGCCTCCGCCGCCTTGATGATGTAGCGGCGGGATCCGCGCGCACCAAAGTCCTCGCCGTTGGCGCCGCGCATGTCCATGCCGAACTTCGTGCCGATGACCGCATCGTCGCGGCGGGAACCGAGGGCCTTGCCGAGCATTGACTCGCTGAGGCCGGGCTCGCGGCCGTAGGCGTCCGCGACGTCAAAGAAGGTGATCCCGGCGTCGAGCGCCGCATGCACGACGGCGTCGGTGCCTTCCTGCGATTCGGTCACGGTCCCGGACCGGCCCAGGTTGTTGCAGCCAAGTCCCACGACAGARACGGWCAGYCCGGAWTTTCCAASRCGGCGGTATTCAGTCATGGTTTTAGCCTATATCGCCCCGGCGGGTGCCCCGGCCAGGCCGCCGCGGGCGGCGGAGAAGCGGGACCCCGCTACCCTGCCGGCAGCTTCAGCCCGTGCTCGTCCATGGCGTCCTGGAGCTGCGCGAGGGTGCGAGGGCAGACGCCCGGCATCCCGGCAAGCCGGCGCCGGCCAAGCTGCACGAGGTGTTCGAGGGTCTCGACCCCCGCGTGCGCGAGCGACTTTCGCGCCGGCGCCGCGAGTCCCGCGGGCAGCGGGGTGCAGCCTGGTTTCGAGGGTTTGCGCGTCATTGCGTTGCCTTTCAGTCCGTGCCCCCAAACTGGTGTGAGCCGTGCCCGGCTCCTTGCCCGTGCTGCCTACAGCGTGAAGCCGTTTGCCGGCTTCGGCGAGTGCTTGAGCTTGAAAGTATCCTCGCCAAACGGCGCGGCGCCAATGCTCAGTTTGGTGAAGTCGAGGTCTTCGCCGCGGACGCAGACCTTGATGGCGTTGACCGTCTTATTCACGTCCGGGGTGAGGCAGAAGATGTTGAGCCGGGCGTCGGAAAATTCGCTGCGGTCCACGATCCCCAGGCCCCGCCAGGCCAGATGGCTGATCAGGGCGTCTTTGGCTTTTTCCTCGAGGTACCGGTCGCGGCTGGTCCCCTCTTTGGTCTTCAGCGCGTACTGGGCCACAACCCAGGACTGTTCCTCCGCCGGAATTTCGGCGTAGCCGTCCTCGGCGCACTGCGCCGCGAAGGCGTCCATGAGGCGCTCCGCGGCCTCCGCGTCCGCGACGTCCGTCTCGTCCGTCTTGCTCTGGTGTCCGACGACGCCGTGGTTCATCACGAACTGCCTGTAGTCCTCATCAAACCAGGCCTCCCTGAAGTGCAGGGTGCCCTCTTCGTCGCGCTTGTAAACTCTGATAATTCCACTCATATGCCAGTTCCTTCCTGGGCCGTCCGGCGCCGGATTCAGTGGCGCCCACGGGTAGTGCTCAACGGATGTGCTGGCTACAGCTGCGGGATGCTGCCGGTGCTGGGGTGTTCCTGGCCGGGCAAGGGGCGCGCAAACGGCACCTTGGTGCCCAGGACCTGGGCGACGACGTCGTGCGTGATCTGCTGGGCGGTCAAGCCCACGCGTTCGAGCACCTGGCTGCGCGTGCCGTGATCGAGGAACTCGACCGGCAGGCCGACCTCGTTGAGGGCAGTGTCCACGCCCGCGGTACGCATCTCCTGGCGGATCCGGGAGCCGACGCCGCCGGCCCGCACACCGTCCTCAATGCAAATGACCAGGCGGTGGCGCGCGGCGAGATCGATGATGGACTGCCGGACCGGGAGGACCCAGCGGGGATCCACCACCGTGGAGCTGATGCCCTGGGCACCGAGCCGGCCGGAGACGTCCAGCGCGAGTTCTGACATGGCGCCCACGCTGACGATCAGGACGTCGTTCTCGCTCGAGCCCGCGGGCCGGCGGGCCAGCACGTCCACGCCGTCCTCCAGGCGTTCGACCGCATCGACTTCGGGGCCGACGTTGCCCTTGGAGTAGCGGAGCACGCTCGGGGCGTCTTCAATGGCCACAGCCTCGCGCAGTTCCTCCCGCAGCCGGGTGGCGTCGCGCGGCGCCGCGAGGTGCAGCCCGGGGACGATCTGGACCATGGCCATGTCCCACATGCCGTGATGGCTTGCGCCGTCGGGTCCGGTGACGCCGGCCCGGTCCAGCACGATCGTGACGCCGGCTTTGTGCAGGGCGACATCCATCAGCAGCTGGTCGAAGGCGCGGTTCAGGAACGTCGCGTAGACCGCGACCACCGGGTGCAGTCCCCCGAACGCCATGCCGGCAGCCGAGGTGAGGGCGTGCTGCTCGGCGATGCCGACGTCGAACACGCGCTCCGGGTGCCGGGCGGCGAACTTGTGCAGCCCGACCGGAATCAGCATGGCACCAGTAATCCCGACGATGTCCTGGCGCTCGTCGGCGATGTCGGCGATCTCGTCGGCGAACACCGCGGTCCAGGACTTCGCGCCACCGGCTTCGGTGGGTGCGCCGGTCTCCGGATCGATGATCCCCACGGCATGGAACTGGTCCGCTTCATGGGCGCGGGCCGGGGCGTAGCCGTGGCCCTTTTCCGTCATGGCGTGCACGATCACGGGGCCGGCATAGTTCTTGGCGGTGGACAGGGCGTTTTCCAAGGCCTGGAGGTCGTGGCCGTCGACGGGACCGATGTACTTCATGCCGAGGTCCTCGAACATGCCCTGCGGGGCCCACCAGTCCTTGATGCCCTTCTTCATGGCATGCAGGCTCTTGTACGTGAACTGCCCCGCGGGGCCGCCCTTCTGCAGTTTGCGCTTCCACCACTCGAGCGTGCCTTCATAGGAGGGGGCGGCCCGGAGGGAATCGATGGTGGGGCGAAGGGACGCCAGGTAGTCGGCGAACCCGCCGACCGTCGGGGCGTACGAGCGGCCGTTGTCGTTGACCACAATCACGACACGGCGTTTCTTGTCCGCCGCGATGTTGTTGATCGCCTCCCAGGCCATGCCGCCGGTCAGGGCGCCGTCGCCCACCACCGCGACGACGAAGCGGTCGCCGTCGCCGGTCAGCTGCCGGGCGCGCGAGATACCGTCGGCCCAGGACAGCGAGGAGGACGCGTGCGAGCTTTCGACGATGTCGTGCTCGGATTCGCCACGGTCCGGGTAGCCGGACATGCCGCCCTGCTGGCGGAGCGTGCTGAAATCCTGCCGTCCGGTGAGGAGCTTGTGCACGTAGGACTGGTGCCCTGTGTCGAAGACAATGCTGTCGCGGGGGGAATCGAAGATCCGGTGCACCGCGATGGTGAGCTCGACGACGCCGAGGTTCGGGCCCAGGTGCCCTCCCGTCCGGGAGACGTTGCCGATCAGGAAATCCCTGACCTCGGCTGCCAGCTGATCCAGCTGCGCCCCGGACAACTTACTCAGGTCCTGCGGATTCCGGATGGTGTCCAAGATTCCCAACGGCCCCTCCTTCGGGTGGTAGACATGCCTTTTAACTCTAACGCCTCCGGGCGGGCCGCCGCGCCGGAGGCCAGCACCGGTGCCCTGCACGCTTCACGCTCTCCGCTCCCCCGCTCCAGATCCAGCACCCGCGGCCGAAACCGGGAACGCAAAGGCCCCGGCCGGTCAGTGACCGGCCGGGGCCTTTGCATGCGTTACCGGAGCGTGCCCGGCAGCTCCGCTAGTGCGCGGAGATCTGGCGCAGGACGTACTGCAGGATGCCGCCGTTGCGGTAGTAGTCCGCCTCGCCCGGGGTATCGATGCGCAGCACGGCGTCGAAGGACGTGACGGAACCGTCTCCAGCGGTGGCCGTGACCTTGAGGGTCTTCGGCGTGGTGCCGTCGTTCAGGGCGGTGACGCCCTCAACTGCGTAGGTTTCCGTACCGGTCAGGCCCAGGCTGGCGGCGTTCTGGCCGGCCGGGTACTGCAGCGGGAGGACACCCATGCCGATCAGGTTGGAGCGGTGGATGCGCTCGTAGCTCTCGGCAACGACAGCCTTGACGCCCAGGAGCGCGGTGCCCTTGGCGGCCCAGTCACGGGACGAACCCGAGCCGTACTCCTTGCCTGCCAGGACCACCAGCGCGGTGCCGGCAGCCTGGTAGTTCTGTGCGGCGTCGTAGACGTAGGCCTGCGGGCCGTCGGCCTGGGTGAAGTCGCGCGTGAAGCCGCCCTCCACGCCGTCAAGGAGCTGGTTCTTGATGCGGATGTTCGCGAACGTGCCGCGGATCATGACCTCGTGGTTGCCACGGCGTGAGCCGTAGGAGTTGAAGTCCTTGCGCTCCACACCGTTGGCCAGCAGGTACTGGCCGGCCGGGGTGTCCGACTTGAAGGAACCGGCCGGGGAGATGTGGTCCGTGGTGACGGAGTCGCCGAGCTTGAGCAGCACGCGCGCACCGGTGATGTCCTGGACCGGCTCCGGCTGGGCCTTCATRCCCTCGAAGTACGGGGGCTTACGGACGTACGTGGACTTCTCGTCCCAGGCGAAGGTGTCGCCGGCGGGGGTGTCGAGCGCCTTCCAGCGATCGTCACCCTCAAAGACGCCTTCGTAGCCGCGGGCAAACATTTCCTTGTCGATCGAGGAATCGATGACCTGCTGGACCTCGACCGGGTTCGGCCAGATGTCCTTCAGGAAGACGTCGTTGCCGGCCTCGTCCTGGCCCAGGGCGTCGTTGTCGAAGTCGAAGTCCATGGTGCCGGCAAGGGCGTAGGCGATGACCAGCGGCGGGGAGGCCAGGTAGTTCATCTTTACGTCCGGGTTGATCCGGCCTTCGAAGTTGCGGTTGCCGGACAGCACGGCGGTGACGGAGAGATCGTTGGCCTGGATGGCCTCGGAGATCTCGGCGTCGAGCGGACCGGAGTTGCCGATGCAGGTGGCGCAGCCGTAGCCCACGATGTAGAAGCCGAGCTTCTCCAGGTAAGGGGTCAGGCCCGACTTGTTGTAGTAGTCGGTGACTACCTTGGAGCCGGGAGCCACGGAGGTCTTGACCCACGGCTTGGACGTCAGGCCCTTGTCGACGGCGTTGCGGGCCAGCAGTGCGGCGGCCAGCATCACGGACGGGTTGGACGTGTTGGTGCAGGAGGTGATCGAGGCGATCGACACTGCGCCGTGGTCCAGCTCGAACTCGCGTCCGTCCGCGGTCTTGACGCTGACCGTGTTGGACGGGCGGCCGTTGGACTTCGGGCCATGCGCGTGCGGGGCCACGTCACTCAGGTGCGACGCTGAGGCGGTGAACGAGGGCGAGTCCGAAGCCGGGAAGCTTTCGTCGATCGCTTCGTCCAGGCTTCCGCCGGCCAGGTCTTCCTTCACGTAGTTGCGCAGGTCCTCGCGGAACTGGGCCTTGGACTCGGTGAGGATGATGCGGTCCTGCGGGCGCTTCGGGCCGGAGATCGACGGAACAACCGTCGACAGGTCCAGCTCGAGGTACTCGGAGAACTTGATCTCGCGGGAGGGATCGTGCCAGAGGCCCTGTTCCTTCGCGTAGGACTCCACGAGGGCGACGTTCTCGTCGGACCGGCCGGTGAGGCGCAGGTAGTCGAGGGTGACGTCGTCGATCGGGAACATCGCGGCGGTGGAGCCGAACTCCGGGCTCATGTTGCCGATCGTTGCACGGTTGGCCAGCGGCACAGCCGCGACGCCTTCACCGTAGAACTCGACGAACTTGCCGACCACACCGTGCTTGCGCAGCTGCTCGGTGATGGTCAGGACGACGTCGGTGGCGGTGGCGCCGGCCGGGATGGAGCCGGTGAGCTTGAAGCCCACGACGCGCGGGATGAGCATGGACACGGGCTGGCCGAGCATGGCAGCCTCGGCCTCGATGCCGCCAACGCCCCAGCCCAGCACGCCCAGGCCGTTGACCATGGTGGTGTGCGAGTCAGTGCCGACGCAGGTGTCCGGGTAAGCGCGGACAACGCCGTCGACTTCACGGGTCATAACGGTGCGGGCCAGGTACTCGATGTTGACCTGGTGCACAATGCCGGTGCCCGGCGGGACGACCTTGAAGTCGTCAAATGCAGTCTGGCCCCAGCGCAGGAACTGGTAACGCTCACCGTTGCGCTGGTATTCGATCTCCATGTTGCGCTCCAGTGCGCCGGAGTTGCCGAAGGCGTCAATCTGGACCGAGTGGTCAATGACCATTTCGGCCGGCGCCAAGGGGTTGACCCGCTTCGGGTCGCCGCCGAGCTCCTTGACGGCCTCACGCATGGTGGCGAGGTCAACGACGCAGGGCACGCCGGTGAAGTCCTGCATGATCACACGCGCCGGCGTGAACTGGATCTCGGTGTCGGGCTCGGCGCTGGGATCCCAGCCTGCCAGCGCACGGACGTGGTCGGCCGTGATGTTGGCACCGTCCTCGGTCCTCAACAGGTTTTCAAGCAATACCTTGAGGCTGAACGGAAGGTTCTCTGCACCTTCGACGGAGTTCAACCGGAAAATTTCATATTCGGTTCCGGCTACATTAAGTTTGCCTTTTGAACCGAAACTGTCCACAATGCTCATTCGCAGGACTCCTCTCGCAACAGTTTCATCTTTGTCGCGCCGCAGGACCCTTGCTAGTTAGGGCGGCCTAACTAATACAGGCATCAGTACAACGTGGTACGCAATGCAGGTAAGAAACGCAGGGAACGGCCGTTACATCAACACCAGTCAAATTAAAAGCAGCGGTGATGGAGCGCGACGACGGACTACTACGCCCATCCTAGTGGCATCACGGTTGAGGAGTCAGCAACGCCACAGTCTCCATGTGGTGGGTGTGCGGGTACAGGTCGAAGGCACGCAGCCCGGCCAGGCCCCAGCCGCCCTGCCGGAAATAGCCCAGGTCGCGGGCGAACGAGGCCGGATCGCAGGAGACGTAGGCGACAGCCCGGGGACCGGCGTCGATCAGCTGTTTGACTACCGCCTTACCGGCACCTGCGCGTGGCGGGTCCAGGATCAGGGCGTCGAAGTTGCGCGGTTTCTGCCGCAGCACGCGCTCCACACGGCCCTGGACGATCTCGACCTGGGCGGCGTCGTGCAGGTTCTTGCGTGCATCGCGGCTGGTTCCGGGTGCTCCCTCGACCGAGAGAACGGATCCGGTCACGCCCACGGCATCAGCCAGCGGTGCCGTGAACAGCCCGGCCCCGGCGTACAGGTCCGCCACCACCGAGCCCGGCGCGAGGTAGCCGCCGTCGTGCAGGAAGCCGGTGACGGCGCCGACGAGTGTCTCCGGGGCATCCCGGTGGATCTGCCAGAAGCCGTCGCCGGTAACCCGGTACTCGTGGCCCGCGGCCGACTCCTGGACGTAGGTGCGGCCGCGCAACTGCAGCACCTCGCCGGTGGCCGGGTCCAGGCTGGCGACCGAGACGTCGTCGGGCAGCTGGGCCAGGATGCCGCTGAGCCGCTTGGACCGGGTTCCCGGGGCTGGCACCAGCAGCACCAGCGGCCGGGAGCCGTTCGCCGGGGCGGCAACCTCGATCCGGTCGATGCCCTGCAGGTCGATGTCCCAGAGCCGGAGCGCGTTGATTCCGTCCACGGCCAGCGGCATCTCGCGCACGGGCAGGATGGCATCGGAGCGGTGGGCGTGCATGCCGAGCTTGCCGGCCTGTGTCACGGCGAAGCCGGCGCGCGTGCGCCAGCCCAGGCCGGACGCGGCGGACTCCCCCGCGCTGCCGGCATCCTCCGGCGCGCCTGCGCCGGCGCCTGCCGCCTCGCCGACGGCCTCGACTGTGATCTGCTCCGCCGGCGCAAGTTCGACGCCGGCCAGCCRCTTGAGTTGTTCGGCCAGGACCTCGGCCTTGAGGCTGCGCTGGCGCGCCAGGGAGATGTGGCCGAGTTCGGCGCCGCCGACGGGCGGGTGCCGGTGCGACCAGGAGCGCGCGGAATCGGCGAGATCCCAGAAGTGCGGCACCCGGTCCGGGGAGGCCTCCAGGACCTCCACCACATCGGCGCGCCAGAATTTCGCGGCCGGGCCGTCGTCGGTGAGCCGGACGCGGACCTTTTCGCCGGGAATCCCGTGCCGGACGAAGATGACGCGTCCCTCGTGCCGGGCCACACAGTGGCCGCCGTGGGCGACGGGTCCGACGTCGAGCGTCAGCTCGGTGCGGGTCTCGGTGTGGGTGKGCGTCCGGGTGTCGGGGGTCATTGGATATCCTGCAGTTTCTTGGCTTCTTCGGACGATTTCAGCTGCCACGGCACACTGCACACCATGACCCCGGGCTCGAAGTGCAGCCGGGTTTTGATGCGCAGCGCGGTCTGGTTGTGGACCAGTTGCTCCCACCATTTGCCCACGACGTACTCCGGGATGTAGACCACGATCAGGTCGCGCGGCGAATCCCGGCGCATGCTCTTTATGTAGTCCATGATCGGAGTCACCGTTTCGCGGAACGGGCTGGCAAGGACGGTCAGCGGCACAGGGATTTCGAGCTTCTCCCAGTCCGCAACAGTCGCCTCGGTCTCCTCGGAGCTGATGTCCACGGTAATGGCGTCCAGCCGCGACGGGCGGGAGGCCCGGGCGTAGGCGAGGGCGCGCAACACCGGCTTGCGCACGTGCGAGACGAGCAGCRCGGCGTGCACCCGGGTGGGCAGCGCGCGCGGCGAGGAGTCCTCGTCCACGGCGAGTTCCTTGGCCACGTTGTCATAATGCGCCCGGATGCTCCACATGATCAGGAACAGCACGAACATGGCCAGCAGCGCGATCCAGGCGCCCTGCGAGAACTTGGTGATCAGGACGATCACCAAGACCAGGGCGGTCATGCAAAAGCCCACCGTGTTTATGGTCCGGGACTTGATGATGCGCAACCGCACGGCAGGTTCCTTGGAAAGCTTCAGCTCCCGTCCCCAGTGCCGGATCATGCCCAGCTGGCTCATCGTGAAGGAGATGAAGACGCCCACGATGTAGAGCTGGATGAGCTTTGTGACGTCGGCGTTGAAGGCGATGATCAGCACCAGGGCGCCGGCCGCCAGGGCCAGGACACCGTTGCTGAAGGCCAGCCGGTCGCCACGGGTCCGCAGCTGGCGCGGCAGGTAGCCGTCCTGTGCCAGGATCGAGCCGAGCACCGGAAAACCATTGAACGCCGTGTTGGAGGCGAACACGAGGATGACGCCGGTGGCGGCCACCACGATGTAGAACGGGATGGACCCCTCGCCGAAAACTGTCTGCGCGATCTGGCTGATGGCCGGGTTCTGGATGTAGCCCTCTTCCAGCGGTTTGCCGTTCAGCAGGAATTCCGTCGCCGGGTCCAGCACGATGTGCACCTTGGTGGCGTTGGCCAGGTAGATGATGCCCGCCAGCATGGCGGAGGCAATCACGCCGAGCAGGAGCAGTGTGGTGGCCGCGTTCTTGCTCTTGGGCTTCTGGAAGTTGGGCACACCCTTGCTGATGGCCTCGACGCCGGTCAGCGCCGCCGCGCCGGAGGAGAAGGCACGCAGCAGCAGGAACGCGCCGGCCAGGCCGACAAGTCCCTCATCGAAGCCCGGCTCCGGCACAATCTCGAACGCCGCCGACGGTGCCTGCCCCAGCTGGCCTGTCGCGGCCTGGAAGATCCCGACGGCGGTCATGCCCAGGATGGAGGCCATGAAGATGTAGGTCGGGACGGCGAAGACACTGCCCGCCTCTTTGATGCCGCGCAGGTTCACCAGGGCCAGGATGATGACGCCGATCGTGGCAATCGCCGCCTGCTGTCCGTGCAGCGAGGGCACGGCGGTGGTCAGGTACGTCGCGGCCGAGGACATGGACACGGCCACGGTCAGCACATAGTCGACCAGCAGCGCCGAGGCCACGGTGAGGCCGGCGAACTTGCCGAGGTTGACGTTGGCGATCTCGTAGTCGCCGCCGCCGGAGGGGTAGGCGTGGACGTTCTGGCGGTAGGAGGCCACCACGGTCAGGAGCACCACCATGACGGCAAGGCCCACCCACGGGGCGACGGCGACAGCGCTCACGCCGGCGATGGCCAGGGTCAGGAGGATTTCGTCAGGGGCATAGGCCACGGAGGACAATGCATCCGAGGCGAAAATGGGCAGCGCGATCCGCTTCGGCAAGAGCGTGTGGGCCAGACGGTCGTTCCGGAAGGGCTTGCCTACCAGCACCCGCTTCACGGCATTGAAAATTGTCAGCACCACACAAAGCTAGTCTGATTCGGACGCGATGTCATGACGGCGAAGCCGGCGTGCGCAAGGGCGCCGGCCGGCGCCCCGTGCCCGTGGCCTTCCGGGACCGCGTGGCCGGTAGAGTTTTACGCAGTATCAGACGCAGAACCAAGAGGAGGCCCATGTGGCGCACTTCGTGATCATGGGTTGTGGCCGTGTCGGGGCAACCCTGGCACACACGCTCGAGGACGCCGGGCATTCGGTGGCCATCATCGACCAGGACGACCGCGCCTTCCGGCGGCTCCGCACAGGATTTTCCGGACGGAAGGTCACGGGGGTCGGGTTTGACCGCGAGACGATGAAGCGCGCCGGCGTCGAGGAAGCCTATGCCTTCGCGGCGGTTTCCAGCGGCGACAACTCCAACATCCTCGCCACCCGGGTGGCGCGGGAGACCTTCCACGTGCCCCATGTGGTGGCCAGGATCTATGACCCGGGCCGCGCCGAAATCTACCAGCGCCTCGGCATTCCCACGGTCGCCGCGGTCCGCTGGAGCGCCGACCAGGTACTGCGACGCATCCTGCCCGAACAGCACATCGCCGGTGACTTCCGGGAGCCCTCGGGCCGGCTGGTGCTCGCGGAGGTTGACCTCAACCCCGACTGGATCGGGCACCCGATCTCCTCGATCGAGAAGGCGGCCGGCATCCGGATCGCGTATCTGACCCGGTTCGGTGAGGGCATGCTGCCCGCTGCCGCCACGTCTTATCAGGACGGCGACACTGTCCACGCCATGCTGAACGTGGACCGGAGCTCCGAGATCGGCCACATTCTCGCCAAATCCCCCGCCAAGGAGTCCTGAGTGAAAGTCGTCATCGTCGGTGCCGGAAGCGTCGGGTCCTCGATCGCCCGCGAGTTGTTGGCCCATAAGCACGAAATCCTGCTGATCGACGAGAAGCCGGAGGTCATCGGCCGGAGCGGGCTGCGCGGAGCCCACTGGCTGGTCGGTGATGCCTGCGAGCTGAGCACGCTGCAGGACGCCAAACTCGAGGACGCCGACGTCGTGGTTTCCGCCACCGGTGACGACAAGGTCAACCTGGTGGTCTCGCTGCTGGCCAAGACGGAATTCGGTGTCGGGCGTACCGTAGGCCGGGTCAACAACCCCAAGAACGACTGGATGTTCGACGACTCCTGGGGCGTCGACGTCGCGGTCAACACCCCGCAGCTGATGACCGCCCTGGTGGAGGAGGCGGTGGAGATCGGCGACCTGGTGCGGCTGCTGACACTGCAGACCGGRGTGTCCTCACTGGTGGAGTTCACGGTCCCGCACGACTCGCATGTGATCGGGCTGACCGTGGGCGATGTCCAGTGGCCCGAGGACGCCACCCTCGTCGCGATCCTGCGGGACCAGGCGCCCATCACGCCGAGCCGCGACGACGTGATCGACGGCGGCGACGAACTGTTCTTTGTCACCACGATCGCCGCCGAGGACGACCTCCGCGCCCTGCTGGCGCCCGAATCACCGCTGGAGGACCAGCACCCGGTGACCTCGGACCAGCACGGCCACGGCACCCAGCCGGCCGGGGACGACGGCTTCGACGGCTAGAGCAGTTCCGCTCCCAATAGTTGCGCTATCAGATATGGCCGTTCCCGAAGTCTGGGAACGGCTGTGGAGTCTCATGACTTAATGGACGTTTCTGTCTCAAGACATCGTGGACAGTGTG
Source organism: Arthrobacter sp. 05N33_2 (assembly GCF_056397425.1). Lineage (NCBI taxonomy): Bacteria > Bacillati > Actinomycetota > Actinomycetes > Micrococcales > Micrococcaceae > Arthrobacter > Arthrobacter sp. 05N33_2. Next base: position 92 of record NZ_JBFTNJ010000023.1, on the reverse strand, counting down.
TCTCAGGACATCGTGGACACTCGGACCGGTTTTGCTCGGGTCATGAGCAAAATGCACCCCGATATCAAGATCCGGCATTTGGTGGCGACATG
>NZ_JBFTNJ010000022.1:0-47233 GCF_056397425.1 Arthrobacter sp. 05N33_2 | reverse complement strand
GACGTCCGCCAGCCCGCCGGCGTCGTCGAACGCCGCTGACAAGGCCCGCCACCAGTGATCCGGGTGGACTTCCGTTCCGTCCGGGTGGGCGGCCCGGCCCTCGCGGACCAGCGTGCCGGTGCCGGCGTCGAGGATTACCACTTTGCAGCTTTGGGTGGAGGAGTCCACACCGGCAACAAGGTTCATGGAAGCAGCCGTCACGGTCTTAGCGGGCGCCGAGCAGGTGCTCGATGAAGAGCTGCTGCAGCTTCACGAAACCGAAGCCCTTGCCGCCGAAGTAGGCGTCGGCGTCGAAGTCCTCGTAGGAGGCGCGGTCCGCGCGGAGCTGTTCGTAGCCTTCGCCCGGGTTGAGGGTGGGTTCGTTGATTTCCGCCACGCGGGAGGCCTGCAGCGCGGCCTGGACCTCGGGGTCGGCGCGGAAGGCCTTGGCGCGTTCCTTGAGCAGCAGGTAGGTCTGCATGTTGGCGGCCGCGGAGTCCCACACGCCGTCGATGTCCTCGGTGCGGCTGGGCTTGTAGTCGAAGTGGCGCGGGCCGTCGTAGGCCGGTCCGCCGTCTGGCCCGCCGTTTTCGAGCAGGTCCACGAGCGAGAACGCGTTCTGCAGGTCGCCGTGGCCGAACACCAGGTCCTGGTCGAACTTGATGCTGCGCTGGCCGTTGAGGTCGATGTGGAAGAGCTTGCCCTGGTAGAGCGCCTGGGCGATGCCGTGGGTGAAGTTCAGTCCGGCCATCTGCTCGTGCCCGGTCTCGGGGTTGATGCCCACCAGTTCGGGGCGCTCGAGGGTTTCGATGAACGCCAGGGCGTGGCCGAGGGTGGGCAGGAGGATGTCGCCGCGGGGTTCGTTGGGCTTGGGCTCGATGGCGAACCGGATGTTGTAACCCTTGTCCGTGACGTAGTCGCCGAGCAGGTTCACGGCTTCACGGTAGCGTTCCAGGGCGCCGCGGATGTCCTTGGCGGCGTCGTATTCACTGCCTTCCCGGCCGCCCCACATGACGAAGGTTTCGGCACCGAGCTCGGCGGCGAGGTCAATGTTGTCCAGGACCTTGCGCAGGGCGAAGCGCCGGACGCCGCGGTCGTTGCTGGTGAAGCCGCCGTCCTTGAAGACCGGGTGGCTGAAGAGGTTGGTGGTGACCATCGGGACGATCATCCCGGTGGCCTTCAGCGCGCCGGTCAGCCGGTCGATTTCGCGCTGGCGGTCAGCCGCGGAGCAGCCGAAGGGAAAGAGGTCGTTGTCGTGGAAGGTGATGCCGTAAGCGCCGAGGTCGCTGAGCCTGTTGACGGCTTCCACCGTGTCCAGCGGCGGGCGGGTGGCGGAGCCAAACTGGTCCTGGGCCTCCCAGCCAACTGTCCAGAGGCCGAAGGAAAACTTGTCGTCACGGGTGGGCTGAATCGCCATTGAATGCTCCGAAGGTAGGTGTGGCTGCTGTTGCGCGGCTGGCGGGGAACCAGAGGGAATTGTTCTAGACCCAAACATATTATGAATTTTTGCGGTGTCAACCCCGCCAAGCACGGAATGGATGACCGGCTCTGGCGCTGCGGGTGGGTGAATGTTAAGTTGTCCGTAACAGCAATTTGGCCGGCAGATCAAGCAATGAGGCCCTTGGGGGAAGGATCCCACCGTGATTGATCAGATGGTGACCGAACGCAACTGGCCGGAAAACCTCAGCTACGAAACCCATCCGTGCACTGCGTCGGAACCGCAAGACCTCCGGCTGGGTTCGGATGAGAAATTCCGCAACGCCTTCCTGGACCGCGCGGTGGCCGGCCGCTGATAGTGTCACGATGATGCCTCCACGTACACTTGCTTCCGCGGCGGCGAGGGAGCCGGATCCGTCCCGCCGCAACAATTTGTCGCTGCTGACCTCCCTCGTCCACCACCACGGCGTCCTCAGCCGTGCCCAACTGACCCGGCACACGGGACTGAACCGTTCCACCGTCGGGACGCTGATCGGACAGCTCGTTGCGTTGGGCCTGGTCTATGAAACGGCGCCCGCCGGCGAAGGGCACGTCGGCAGGCCGAGTCCGAACGTCCATCCGAGCCCGTCGGTCGCGGCGTTGGCAGTCAACCCAGAAATCGACGCCGTCACTATCGGCCTGGTCAGTCTCGGGGGGAAGGTGCAAAAGAAGATCCGCTTCGACACGGAACGGATACCGAGCGCCCGCGAAGCGGTGAATATCGCATCGGCCGTGATCGCCGGGATGCGCTCCGAGCTGGATGCGTCCTACCGGATCACGGGCATTGGCATGGCCGTGCCCGGCCTGGTCAACCGCGACGACGGCGTGGTCCGGCACGCTCCGCACCTGGGCTGGCGGAACGAGCCGGTCGCCCGAATGCTGAGCGAAGCCACCGGCTATCCGTGCCAGGCCGCGAACGACGCCTCCCTCGGCGCCGAAGCTGAGCTGATTTTCGGCGCCGGCGCCGGGCAGGGGAACCTGATCTACCTCAACGGCGGCGCCAGCGGCATCGGCGGCGGAATCATCTCCGACGGGCAATTGCTCAGGGGCGCCTCCGGCTACGCCGGGGAGATCGGCCATACCTTTGTCCGCTCCGAAGGAAAGCGCTGCCACTGCGGCGCCACCGGCTGCCTGGAAACCGAAGTCTCCCAGTCCCGCCTCCTCGAACTGGCCGGCCTAAACCGCGGCGACACCGCCGACCTCGAAAAAGCGCTGGCAACGAGCAGCAGTGCTGAGGTGAACGACGAAGTGGCACGCCAGCTCATGTTCCTGGACATAGCCCTGCGCAATGCCGTGAACATTTTCAACCCCGAGGCAATCGTCCTGGACGGCTTCCTGGGAACGCTGTACGCCCTCGCACCGGAGTCGGTAGACGGAGTGCTGCTATCCCAGGCAATGGACGGCCCCGCCGGCCAGGTCGAGATCTACCGTGCAGCGCTCGGTTCTGACCTGATGATGATCGGGGCCGCGGAGCTGGCGTTTACCTCGTTCCTGGCCGACCCCGCGGGCCTCGGCACAACCACCCGCACCGCGCCCGCGGCGGGCTAGGAACCCGACACTGGTTCAAAAGCCGGAGCAGCCGGTACGGCGTTGCGCGCGGATCGACCCCTCAGGCCAACTATCTGCCATACAAATAGGTGGCATCAGTAAACGCCTCTTCACCGAATACCTCTCTTGCCTCAGTCTGGTTACTAGACCTGCAGCGACCCCACTCAAGGCAATCAGTACTTAGAAGGAATTCAACGTGGAAACTCCCCTCTCCCATCTTGCCCACCTCGAAATCACCACTCCCGACGTCGAAGCCTCGGCTCGGTTCTACGAGGAAAAGTTCGGCATGCGCATCATCGACCGGGTGGACGGCAACGTCTACCTGCGCTGCTGGGGTGACTACTACCGCTACAGCCTGGTCCTCACGGAAGGTCCGGAAGCTTCCCTCGGCCGGATGGCCTGGCGCGCCAACTCCCAGACCGCCCTGGAAGCCGCAGCCCAGCGCGTCGAAGCAACCGGTGTCCAGGGCAGCTGGACCGCCGGCGGCCACGGCTACGGCAAGACCTACGAATTCACCGGCCCCTATGGCCACCCCATGCGCCTCTTCTTCGACGTTGAGAAGTTCGTGGCCGAACCCGGTTTTGAATCCACCTACCCGGACCGGCCGGAGCGCCGCAGCAGCCACGCCGCAGCGCCCCGCTTCCTGGACCACGTCACCGTGGCCTCCTCCGATGTCCGAGGCTTCGCCAAGTGGTACAACGAGGCCCTGGGCTTCCGCGTCATGGCCTTCGTGGACCTGGACGAGGCACCCATCACCGTCTTCTCCGTGCTCACGACCAACGAAAAGTCCCACGACCTGGGCGTGGTCCTGGACACCTCCAGCCGCGCGGGACGCGTCAACCACATCGCCTTCTGGGTGGACGCCACCGAAGACCTGCTGCGCACCGCGGACGTCATGATGGAAAACGGCACCGCCATGGAATACGGCCCCTCCATCCACGGCGTGGGCGAGCAAAACTTCCTCTACTTCCGCGACCCGTCAGGCCTGCGCGTCGAGCTCAACTCCGGCGGATACCGCAACTACGTCCCGGACTGGGAAGCCAACACCTGGAAGCCCTCCGAAGGCTCCAACAACTTCTACAAGAACGGCGCCATGCCGCACTCCATGACCGAATCCTTCCCTCCCGCGGAAGGCTTTACCGCCACCGAAGAAGGCGCCTCCCCCGAAATGAAGGAAGCCCTCCTGAACCCCTACGCCAAGCAGGGACGGGGCTAGGACACCATGGCCGAAACACAATATGCACTCATCCGGTTCCAGGAGACCGGTGACAGCAAGGCCCGCGCGGGCCTGCTGGTCGGCGACCGCGTCGTGGCCCTGAATGAGGAGATCAATACACTGATCGAGCACTGGGGCGCCGCCGAGAGCCAGCTGGACGCCATCGCCGCATCGGCCGGCGAGGACACCGGCCTGGCGATGGCCGACATCGAGGTCCTCGCCCCGGTAGAGCCTGTCCAGGTCCTTCAGACCGGCGCCAACTACCGCAAGCACGTCATCGACCTCGCCGCAGCCCACCGCGAACCGGGCCAGGACGAGGACGAAGTCCGGGACCGGACCGCCGCGATGATGGACAAGCGCGCGGGCCAGGGAACGCCGTACTTCTTCATCGGGCTGCCGACGGCGATCGCGTCCGCCACGGACGACCTCACCCTGCCTGCCTACTCCAAGTCCCACGACTGGGAACTTGAACTGGCCGCGGTGATCGGCAGGACGGCGTTCCGGGTCACCCCCGAGGAAGCCCTGGACTACGTCTTCGGCTACACCATGGTCAACGACATCACGACCCGTGAGTACGTGTTCCGCAAGGACATGCCGGCGATCGGCTCGGACTGGTACCGCGCCAAGAACGCCCCCGGCTTCCTGCCCACCGGACCGCTGCTGGTACCCGCCAAGTTCTTCGGCGACCCGCAGGACGTCCAGGTTACGCTGAAGCTCAACGGCAAGGCCATGCAGGACGAGTCCACCTCAGACATGATTTTCGGTGTCGCCAAGCTGATCAGCGAGGCCTCCCAGATCATGCCGCTGCGCCCGGGAGACCTCGTGCTCACCGGAAGCCCCGCCGGCAACGGCCAGCACTGGGGAAGGCTGCTCCAGGACGGCGACGTCATGGAGGGCACCATTACAGGTCTGGGCACCCAGCGCATCCACTGCAAGGACGAAGTTGTATCTGAAGGCAGCCAGCAGTGACCAGCCAGGACACAGCACCAACCACCACCGGCACCGGGGAATCAGCCACCGATTCCCCGGTCATCCGGCGTGAGGATCCGCTCGGCAGCATCCGCGCCATGGCCGAATCCCACAACAACTGGGGCCGCTGGGGCCAGGACGACGTCCTTGGGACCCTGAACTTCATCGACGCGGACAAGCGTATTGAAGCAGCAGCCCTGGTAAAGACGGGCGAGGCCTTCTCGCTGTCCCAGCCGTTCGACACCAACGGACCGCAGAAGGGCTGGCGGCGACGCACCAACCCTGTCCACACCATGACCGACACCGGGGTGGACGCCGAACGCGGCAACCAGGGCTTCCCGCACGGCTTCGGCGGCGCGGACGACGTCATTGCCATGCCGCTGCAGTGCTCCACCCAGTGGGACGGCCTCGGCCACATCTTCGACCAGGGCAAGGCCTGGAACGGCCGCGCCGCAGGGGACGTGGTCACCTCCGAAGGCGACCTGGTCACCGGCATCGAAACCGCCGCGGCCAAGATCGTCACCCGCGGCGTCCTGCTGGACGTCGGCCGCGCGCTCGGACCAGAGCTGGGAAGGAACGACGGCGAGCTGCCGGACGGTTTCGCCATCACCCCCGAACACCTCCAGCGGACCATCGACCTGCAGGGCCCCCGCTCAAAGGTTGGCCGGGGCGACATCCTGGTGATCCGCACCGGACAGCACACCCGGGTGCGCCGCGACGGCTGGGGCGACTACGCCGGCGGCTCAGCCCCGGGGCTGTCCTTCAGCACCGCACCCTGGCTTCACCGCAGTGAAATCGCGGGGATCGCCACGGACACCTGGGGTTTCGAGGTCCGGCCCAACGAGTTCGACGGCGCCTTCCAGCCCCTCCACCAGATCGCCATCCCCAACCTTGGGCTGTTCCTCGGCGAAATGTGGGACCCGGACGGCCTCGCGGAGGCTTGCGCGGCAGACGGCAGGTACGACTTCCTGCTCACCGCGGCGCCCCTGCCCATTACCGGCGCCGTCGGATCGCCCGTCAACCCGATCGCCCTCCGGTAGCTTTCAGTACAACAGCACGACAACCATCATCAGTCAGGCCGTCAATACAAAGGAGTCAGCGATGGCAGCAGTACAGAACGTCGGAATCGTCGGGGCGGGAGCCGCGGGACTGACCGCCGCCATCCTGCTGGCCGACGCGGGAATCCAGGTTGAAATCCTGGAGAAGGCCGATGCCCCGCAAACCCTTGGCTCTGGAATCACATTGCAGGGGAACGCCCTGCGGGTCCTCCGCCAGCTGGGCGTCTGGGAGCAAATCGAGGCGAAGGGCTACGCGTTCAGCACCCTCGGCCTGCGCGCCCCAGACCCCGCCGGCACCGTCATCGCCGTATTGGATGACATGCGGACCGGCGGCGACGACCTCCCAGCCACCCTGGGCATGTACCGCCCCGACCTCACCGCCATCCTCCGCGAGCGTGCCGGGCAGGCAGGCGCACGGATCAGCTACGGCAAGACGGTCACCGAAATAACGGACGACGGCGGTTCCGTCACCGTGAGCACCTCCGACGGCGGCACCGACCGCTACGACCTCCTGATCGGCGCCGACGGCCTGCACTCAGCTGTCCGCAAGGCCATCGGCATCGATGTTGAACCCCGGTCCACGGGCATGGGCATCTGGCGCGCGTTCGTGGAACGGCCGCAGGACGTGGTCCGCACCGACCTGACGTACGGCGGCCCTTGCTTTATTGCCGGCTACTGCCCCACCGGCCCTGACACCATCTATGCCTACCTCGTGGAAAGGGCCCAGGAGCGCAAACACGAGGACGGCCCGCGCATTATGGCCGAACTCGCCGCAGCCTACGGCGGCCCATGGAACGAGATCCGCGCCAACCTGGACCAGAGCGCCCGTATCAACTACACCTGGTTCACTGCCCACCTGGTGGACGGGCCGTGGAACCGCGGCCGCACCGTCATCATCGGCGACGCCGCCCACAGCTGCCCGCCAACCATCGCGCAAGGTGCTGCCATGGCAATGGAAGACGCAGCCGTGCTGGCCGATCTCCTGATCGGCGCCGACGAGATCACCGAGACACTCTGGAAAGAGTTCACCGACCGCCGACTGGACCGGGCAAAAGCAGTGGTCGACGCCTCCGTCCAGCTGGGCCAGTGGATGCTCGACGGCGTCCGGGACGCCAACGTTCCGGGCCTCATGCATTCAGTCTCCAGCTTGGTTAGGGAGCCCGCATGAGCACCGGCCCTGCTGAAAAACCCACCGTGGACGTCCACGCCCACATCCTGCTTCCGGCCCTGCAGCAATTGGTGGCCGAAGCTGATCCCGAGGGCTTCGGCGCTCAACAGGCTCTGGAAGTCCGGCGCAACGGACCAGAGTCGATGGCCGCTTCGGGAAAAATGATCAAGGAGCGCTGGCCGCAGCTGACGGACCTGGACCGCCGTCTTGCGGACATGGACGCCCAAGGCGTGGACGTGCAGCTCGTCTCGCCGTCGCCGTCGCACTTCTACTATTTCGCCGCGGAAGAGCTGGCCCTGCAGGTTGCCAGGGCCGCCAACCAGGCGGTGCGGGAGTTCGTGGCCCGCGCCCCGGAACGGCTGAACGGCCTGGGCCTGGTCCCGCTGCAGCACCCTTCCTTGATGGTCGAAGCCCTGGAACACGCCATGCTGGAGTGCGGGTTGCTAGGCGTGGAAATCGGCTCGTTCGCCGCCACCCCCGCCGACCCGGAGCGCAGCACCGTTGAGCTGTCCGACCCCAGGCTGGAACCGTTCTGGAGCCGGGCCGAGGAGCTTGGTGCCCTGGTCTTCCTGCACCCGTTCGGCTGCTCGCTGGACGAGCGGCTGGACCGCTTCTACCTCGCCAACACCGTCTCCCAGCCCGCGGAAAACGCGGTGGCCCTGTCCCACCTGATCTTCAGCGGTGTCCTGGACCGGCACCCGAGCCTGTTGGTTCTGGCCGCGCACGGCGGCGGCTACCTTCCCACCAGCCTTGGCCGCTCCGATCACGCCTGGAGGGTCCGGCCGGAGGCACGCGGCTGTGCTGAGCCGCCGTCRTCGTATGTGAAGAAGCTGTTCTTCGACTCCCTGGTCCACAGCCCGGCTGAACTGCGGGCGCTCGTGGCCGCCGCTGGCCCGGGGCAGGTGCTGCTGGGCTCGGACTACCCGTTCGACATGGGCTCCGACCGCCCCGTGGCCGAGGTCATCGAGGCACAGCTTTCCGCCGAGGACGAGGCCAGGGTGCTGGCCGGCAACGCCGCTGCCCTGGGCATCACGCCCGCTTCCATCCTCACCGCCCGCCGCACAGCCTAAGGACGTTCTTATGGTCAAGATTGCTCGCTGGAACCACGACGGCGGGACGCAGTCCGGCTTCGTCGACGGCGGTAACTGCTATGCCCTGCCCGCAGGCCAGACGGTTCAGACACTCCTGGAAGCAGGGCTCGAGGCGACCCTGGGTTTGGCCCGGCGGATCATCGGGTCTGGCCCGGCCGTTCCGCTGGCGGACGTGCAGCTGCTCGCCCCACTGGCGCCCGCCACCATCCGGGATTTTGTCGCGTTCGAGGAACACGTCGAAGGCGTGCGGAAGAGCATCGACGGCGTGGCCGGCGTGGTGCCCGAATGGTACGAGGCGCCCACCTTTTACTTCACCAACCCGCATACGGTGACCGGCACCGGCGAGGTGATTGGTATTCCGGCGGGCTGCGAGGACCTGGACTTCGAGACCGAGGTAGCCGCCGTCGTCGGGCGCGTCCCCGGAAGCGACGGCCGGAACCTGACTGCAGCGGAGGCGCACCGGCACATTTTCGGCTACACCGTCCTCAACGACTGGTCGGCGCGGGACCTGCAGCGCCGGGAGATGAGAGTCAGCCTGGGGCCGTGCAAGGGCAAAGACTTCGCCAATACGCTGGGGCCTTGGATTGTCACCGCGGATGAGTTCGAGGACCTGCACGACGCCGAGGGGTTCCTGCCGATCTCCATGGCCGTGGAAGTCAACGGGAAAGCCATCGGCCAGGACCTGCTGTCCAATATGGGTTGGCCGTTCGCCGAGCTAGTGGCCTACGCCTCGCAGGACTCCGTGGTCCGGCCCGGCGATGTGCTGGGCTCCGGCACCTGCGGCAGCGGTTGCCTCGCGGAGCTCTGGGGACGGAACGGCGCGAAGACTCCCCCGCCGCTGAAGACGGGAGACATGGTCCGCATGACGGTGGAAGGCATCGGGACCATAGAGAACACGGTAGGTGAACGCCGTAACGCCGGGACTCTGGTGCGTGCCCGGCAGCGTCCGCGCAACCGGGTTGCCGCTGCGGTTACGTCCGGTATCTAGGGTGCTCTCCCTTCAGCTCGATGGCCGGACCGTGGTGGTCACCGGCGCTGGCCAGGGCCAGGGCGCTGCCGAGGCGCGCATGCTGGTGGAGGCCGGGGCCCGCGTCATTGCCACAGACCTCGCAGCGGACATACCGGCCGAGCTGGCCGCCGTGTCATCGTCTTCGGCCGGTGCGCTGGTGTACCGGCAGCTGGACGTCAGCGATGCCTCCGGCTGGTCCGATCTCGCTTCCTGGATCGAGTCCCAGGGGTGGCAGGTGGACGGGCTGGTCAACAATGCGGGCATCACCCAGCGGAGCCGGTTGCTGGATGCCTCTGTGGCTGACCTGCAGCGCGTCTATGAAGTCAATGTCGCCGGAAGCTTGCTGGGGATCCAGGCGCTCGCACCGCTGATGGGCAGTGCCGCATCCATCGTCAATGTCGGTTCCGTCGCAGGCCTGACCGCGCACTATCCGGTGGCCTATACCGCCAGCAAGTGGGCGTTGCGGGGCCTCTCGCAGGTGGCGGCCATGGAACTCGGCCCGCGGGGGATCCGCGTTAATACTGTCCATCCGGGCTTCATCGAAACGCCCATGACGGCGAGCGCTAAGCCGGAATTCAGGCAGGCCACCCTGGCCGAGACCCCGCTGGGCCGCACTGGAAGCGTGGAGGAAGTGGCCGGCGTCGTGCTGTTCCTCCTCAGCCCGCTCTCGTCCTTCGTGACCGGCGCCGAGATCCCGGTGGACGGCGGCCAGTCGGGCCACGGCGGAGCAAAGTCTGTCTCCGACGCCATGCGCTGACGCGGTGCACGATTCCAACTAGCCCGGCAGCACGGCCGACCAGCCGCCGTCGACCATCAGGTTGGCGCCCGTCACGTATGACGCTTCGTCGGAGGCCAGGAACAGCGCGCATTTGGCCACTTCTTCCGGCGTGCCGATCCGGCCCAACGGGATGCTGCCGGCGATGGACCGCATGGGGTGGTCGGCGGCCAGGAGGTTGCCCTCGGTCGCTGCGGTGCGGATCATTCCGGGGCTGACAGTATTGACGCGGAGTCCATGCGGAGCCCCTTCGGCCGCGAGCTGCCTGGTCATGGCCACCACGGCCCCCTTCGTGGCGGTGTGGGCCAGCCGGCCGTTGGTCATGGAACCGGTAACTCCTGCCGTGGATCCCACCAGCACGATGGCGGCGTCCCGCACGCGGATCAGTTGTGGCCAGAAGTATTTGACCGGCAGGAACACCACATCCATCTCGTGTTCGACATTCCACTTCCAGTCGGCAAACGTGAGCTGCTCCACCGGGGCGAAGCGGGTGACCGCCGCGTTGGCATACAGGATGTGCACCTGGCCGTGGTTTGCGGCTACGTCCTGCGCCCATGCCGCCACAGCGGCCTCGTCTGTGAGGTCAACCCGGCTGCTGCTCATCCGGCCCCCGGCGGCGGTGACCTGGCGGACGGTGGCCGCGGCGCCGTCGTCGTCCATGTCACAGCCCACCACCACGGCGCCCGCCTCGGCGAAGGCGAGCGCCGCCGCCCTGCCTTGGCCGCTGGCCGTTCCGGTGATGACGGCGGTCTTGCCGTCGAGGCGCTGGCTGGAGACAGGCATGGGGGATCCCTTTCGAAAGTACGTTTCTTCGACTTTCGCAGGGATGGTCCGGATGGGGAACGGCGCTTTGGTTCTAGGTGGTATCCGCCGCGTGGATAGTTACCGGGTGCGCGGTGATGGGGAAGAGTTCGTGCAGCCGCGAACAGGCCCGCTGGACCACGGAACGCAGCCAGACGCTGGCAGGGTCCTCCGCCTGGGACGGGTGCCAGTACATCGCTTCCACGAGGGACGCTTCAGCGCCTTCGGAGAACCCCAGCACAACGATATCCGCGCCGCGCTGGGCCCGTGCTGCCAGCATCCCGGGGACGAGCGCCACGAGGTCTGTCCCTTCCACCAGGAGTGGCAGGGACAGGAACCCGGCCACCACAGCCGCCACGCGGCGCTGAATACCTCGCGATTCGAACAGCTTGTCCGCCGGGGTGCTGATTCCCTCACCGAAATAGCCGACGGCGTGGGGAACGGTGGCCAGGTCCTCCACGGTGAGCCGGGGCCGCTGGAGCAGGGGATTTCCGGTGTCAGCCACAGCAACAAAGCTGTCCCGGAACAGCTGCTTGCTGGCTCCCTGCATCTGGTATCCCGTGGGCCCGACGAGCAGGTCGATTTTTGAGTAGTCGGCCATCTGGCCCTGGATCCCGGACTTGGCTGTGGGAACGAAATCCACCGACACTCCGGGGGCCTCCTCGCGCAGTATCCCCCGCAGCGGCCCCACGATCAGGGCCGCCGCGTAATCCGAGGCGGCGATAATGAACTCCCGCTCGCTCGTGCCGGCGTCGAAGCCGGACCGCACCCGCGTGGCCCGCTGGATGTGAAGCATGGCTTCATCAACCAGCGGGACCAGGGACTGTGCGAAGGGCGTGAGGTCATAGGCGCGGCCGTTCCGCACCAGGAGTTCGTCGTCGAAATGGCGCCGGAGCCTGGCCATTGCGGCGCTGGTGGCCGGCTGGCTGAGCTGGAGCCTCTCGGCTGCCCGGGAGATATTCCGCAGTTCCAGCAGGACCTGCAGCTGGGGCAGCAGGTTGAGGTCCAGGTTCTTCATACCCACAGGTTATCCGTGCCTCGACGTCAGCCCGGCCACAGCTGGCGGGCGTCTGAGCCCCAACGAGCAGCTGACCTAGGCACTCTGCGAACCAAGCTCCTCAGCAACCTTCCGGGCACCGCGGACGGCGACGGCCACGCTCATCAGCGTGGGATTCATGGCCGTGGCCGTCGGAATGAGCGCATTTCCGCCCACCACCAGGTTGTTGTAGCCCCACACGCGTGACCAGGGATCCGCCACCGAGGTGCCGTCGTCGGTTTCACCCATGCGCATGGTGCCCTGGTAGTGCAGGCTCGAGCCGTTCGGCATGAGCCTGGGCTCGGCCACGAAGGCGCCCAGGGCCTTGCCGGCACGCCGCAGCCGCTCGGTTGCCTCGGCGATTTCCGCGTTTTCCCGTTCTGTGAGCGCATACTCGATTCTCATGTTGGGAAATCCCCGGTAGTCCGGCTCATTGTCGTCGAACGTGACGGCATCCTCGTAGCGCGGGTGCTTGCGCATGCCGTAGCCCATGTTGACGTAGCCCCAGCGGTTCTCGGAGTACGGGGTTCCCGGCTCCATTGGGAACGGCGTGGTCTCGGTGTACATCACCTGGACGGAGAAGGGGTGTTCCGGCTCTGAGAACGGGATGCGGTTGACCGCCGCGACGGGGTCTGCCGGGTTCAGTGCGCGCCGGGCCAGCTCGGCCTTAAGGTCCTCTTCGGTGGCGTACCGCCCCATCCTTTCGGCGTCCAGCGCCACCGTGGAGATGACCACGGGATGCTCGGTCAGGTAGTGGCCGAGGGCCTGCGGCCGCACACCGGATGCCCAGAGGAGCTGCGGGGAGCGGAAGGCATCGGCGGCCACCACCACGATGTCTGCTGCCACGAATGACTTCTCCCCGGTGCGGAGGTCCTCGACGGTGACACCGGTGACCCGGTGTCCGTCCAGTTCCACGCGGCGGACCAGGGTGAGGTCACGGAGTTCGAACTGCTTCGAGAGCGGGCTGTCCTTGTCGATCAGCGGGCCGAGGACGACGTCGGCCCCCGCCCAGCGCACGGAGCCGTCGGGCTGCGGGTCCCCGGCAACCGGAAGGGTGCCCACGCCATACCCATCCGGCAGCTCCGCGCCGAACTCTTCATCGAGGAGGGTCCGAATGGCCTCACCAACGGCGGAGTCGGCAAACGCTGCGCTGTGGACGTGCAGCAGCTGCTTCGCGTCCTCAATCAGACCGTCCCATTCGTCGTCAGCTATGAAGGGGACTTTTTCACTGAAGGCGGGCGACGGCGTCGCGCAGGTCCAGTGCGCACCCTGGCCACCCACGTTGGTGGCCGCAGCCGCCGCGGGAAAACTCGGGGCGTGGGCGGAGCCCGCGCCGCCGAAGTCCAGAAGGTGGGTGCCCTGGCGGGCGGTGAACATGCCCTCGGTGACTGTGGCTGCCGGGATGCCGAGCGACTCCCGGTAAGCGCCGGCCTGCGGCCCCTGCGACATTTCGCGCGCACGAGCCTTTTCGCCAGGGTCGGCAATGTTGCGGACGCTTTCGCCGGGAACCTCCGTCACCTGCGGTCCGGCTTCGAACATCACCACCCGCGCGTTYGGGACCTGCTCGAGGAGCACCCGCGCATAGGTGGAGCCGATGGGCCCGCTGCCGACGATGGCGATGGTTGGGTTGGACATGATGTCTCCTTTGAAATCAGGCCGAAAGGGATTCGGAAGTTGTTTGGGGGGCGGGAACGGGTTCGTCGGAGAGGCGCCCGTGCGGAAGCAGGACCGCCGCGACTATTCCCACGGCGTACGTGGCCGCCAAGGCAATAAAGATGGGGGCGAAGACTGAGCCGTAGATCTGAGCCACGCTGGCCTGCACTGCCGGAGCGGCCCCTTTGACCAGTTGCGGGGTCAGGGTGGAAGCGTCCAGGCCCGCCGGCAAGAGGGCCGCCACGCCGAAGCCGATCACCCCGCCGATAATCGCCGTCGCCACTGTTGAGCCCACCTGCCGCACCAGGTTGATGGTCGCGGTGATGGTGCCGGTCTGGCTGGCGGGAACAGCTCCCTGGACCACAGTGACGATCAGGCTCATGAACGCGCCGGTGCCCATCCCAACAACGGCCATGACGATCATGGGAACCCACAGCGGAAGCCCGGCGGGCAGCACCGCCATCACAAAGAGTCCGGCGGCCCCCAACGATGTTCCCAGGATGGGGAAGATCCGGTACCGCCCCGTCCTGCTGGCCAGCCATCCGGTCAGCAGGTTGCTGGTCAGCATGCCGAACACGGTTGCGATGGGCACGAGCCCGGACACGGTGGCGGTGGTCTGGTACGCCATTTGGACGTATGTGGGCAAATAGGCGGTGATGGAGAAGAGGCCGACGCCGATAATCGCCGAGAGTGCGGTGCCTGCCGCGATGGTCCGGTTGGCGAAGAAATGCAGGGGGACGATGGGTTCGGGTGCGCGGCGCTCAACAAAGTAAAAGGCAACAAAGCCCAGCATGCTGACCGCGAGCGCGGCAGCGGTGGCGGGGCCCGCGCTGCGTTCTGCGGCCCAGGTGGCGGCGAGGACTAGGGCCACCAGTGCAGCGGTAAATACAGCCGCCCCGGCAACATCGAAGTGGCGGGGCATGGGGCCAGGCTCCAGGTGGGGAACGGCAACCAGGGCAAGGGCCAGGGCTGCAGCGCCCACCGGGATGTTGATCCAGAAAACCCACTGCCATCCCCAGTAATCGGTGATGGCGCCGCCGAGAACGGGTCCAACCAGGACCGCGATGGGGAAAGCTGCGCCAATGATGGCCATGTAGCGCGGACGTTCCCGCTGCGAGGTGACCCTGGCGATGATGGTCTGCGACATCAGCTGCAGGCCCGCGGAGCTCATCCCCTGCAGGACGCGCGCGGCGATAAGCCAGGCCATGTCCTGCGAGAAGCCGCAGGCAAGGGAGGCCGCCAGGAACATCACCAGCGAACCGAGGAAGATCCGGCGGGCTCCCAGGACATCACCTAGTTTGCCGAGCACCGGCAGCAGCACTGTGCTCGCGAGGGTGTATCCCACAACAACCCAGCTCATGAGCTTCAGCGCGCCCAGCTCACCCGCAACCGTAGCCAGGGATGTGGACACCACGGTGTGGTCCAGGGCCCCGAGGAACGAAACCGTGAGCAGGGAGATAACAAGGAGACGGAGTCTCAAAGGTGAAAGTGGCATAGTGATCTACCCGAACGATCGGGCCGTCGACGCGACGTATTGTGCTTCCGGCGCACCATCACGACGGAGAACGGGTTCGGAAGGAACCCCGGCGCCGTTACTCATGCTACCGCACTTTAGTTTGAAAGCAACAAAAGAATGCGTGAATTAGACGCCTGTGGCGGGCATTCCTTATGTAGCAAGCACGGCGCGCGTGAGGGACATGTCCTCGAGCAGCTCAGCCAGGTCCGTTCCGGGCTGACCGGAAGAGTGCGCCTCGATAGCCCGGCGCAGCGCCAGACGGGCTGATGATTCATAGCGCTCCGGAGCCCTTAGTGCCCCGTCCCCCGTGGACGTCTCCAGCCGCGTCAGCCCGGCCTGCTGGTCCACGGTGACTTCGGTTCGCACCTCGCCGAGGCCCAGCACCTGAAGCAGGCCGTCGGCGTGAAGGCCCGCTGCCGCCGTCGCCCCCAGGGTGACGGGTATTGCCGCGCCCGCGGATCCCCCTGAATCCAGCAGAGCAATCCTGGCTTGCGCCGTGGCACTGCACACCTGGAGCGTCAACGGGCCCCGGACCAGTGACCGGGCCCAGCCCAAGCCGTCGCGGATTACCGCTTCAAGACCTGCCGCGGGAGCAGCGCACTCGACGGTGACGATCCGGGCCGGCCTGCCTCGTCTGGCCCGGAGGGCATCGGCAACCACATCCGGGCGCAGCCGGGGACGCTCAACGATGACCGGGATGTCACCGGGCCACGGGTAGGCTCCGATTCCTTTCTGCGGGAGCTCAGCAGGGTCCGCAACCACCACGGCCGCCGCTCCCCTGGCCCGGGCGTCCAGCATGCCCTGCCACCAATCGCCGGATCCAGGCACCACAGCCACCGCCCCACTGACGTCTCCGGTGAGTGCAGCGCTGACGGAAAGCTCGGCGACAGCCGCGACATAGGAGGGCAACACCGTGAAGATGCCGAGCCCTGGATCTGCCGAACTCATTGCGACACCCCTTCCAGAACCTTGGCTGCGGCAGCATCGGCCAGGTCGATTGCAAAGTGCGAGTCAGCCAGCAGCTCGTCGTACTCCACCGGGACCCCGCCTTCAAGGAGCGAGGCAAGCAGGCGCCACTCAGCCACATAGCCGTCTTCCGGATCCCGCCTGTACTCCGTCCACTGCCCGTCCGTGCTTCGCACCCGGGTGGCCGCGCTTCCGGCATGGACAAAGGCGGGCGGGAAATTCACCTCGATGCGGTCGTGGGAGGTGGCGATATTCATCCTCCAGAGGGCATCCGGTCCTTCCGGAAGCATGGTAAGCGCCAACTGGACCAGGATTCCGCCGGCCCGATACCCCACAAGGTAGCCGACTGGCGGAGCGACCCTGGCGTAGACGACCTCGTCGATGCCTGGCGCGATGTCCCTCACGGCCGGGAGATCATGGATCGCAAGACCGGTCAGCAGCTGCCGCAGGACGCCGGCCGCAACCGCAGGACTGTCGAGGTCCAGGCGTCCCCTCCGGGCGGCCTGGAAAGGGCCGCCCTCGGCGACCAGCCGGTGGTACCTGTCATTCGGCGGGAGCGCCAGCGTCACGGAGATCGCCTGCACCCGGCCCGCGAGGGCCACAAGATGATGCCTGGCCCGCCCCCACGCGGCGTCAAACAGGTGGTTCGTCCCCACCAGAAGGACCGTTCCCGCGAGCCGGCAGGCAGAGATGACTTCGTCGGCTTCTTCCCTGCTGGTGGCCAACGGCTTCTCGCAAAAGATTGCAGGCTTCCCCGCGGCTACAGCCGCCAGGATTTGGCGGGCATGTTCAGCGGGCGGGCTGCAGATGGCCACCAGGTGGACAGCCGGGTCCGCAAGCAGGTCCGCCTCCCCCACTGACCACCGGGCACCAAGCCTTTCGGCCAGGCCCTGGGCGCGCCCACTTCCCGCATCGGCAATGTGCACCACCTTGAACAGCTCCGCCAGGCGCCCCAGCACCGGCAGATGCAGGGCCGCGACGCCCGGCCCGGCCCCAAGAACTCCTATATTCCAAGGCATCGTCGCCCTCCCCTTTTGTCCTTATTATTCATAAGTGCGGAAATATCCGGCTATAGTCGCGTTCAACCCCACCTTAGTCCCCTCTTATGTGTGAGAATTGTGATCATGACGACAGAGTCCACACTCCGCTTTGGAGCACAAACGGATGAAGTGACGAGCCTGCTGAGGATCGTCAACCTGGTGCGAACGGGCGAGGCGACAACGCGCCCGGAAATCGGCAAGGTCACCGGGCTGGGCAGGGGCGTTGTCAGCCAGCGTGTGGACCAGGCCATTGAGATCGGCTTTCTCGGGGATGGAGAATTCGGCGCCTCCTCCGGTGGCCGCGCACCCCGGACCCTTCGCTTCCGCGCGGAGCAGGGCCGGATCGTCATATGTGCCCTCGGAGCCGCTCATATAAGGGTTGGCGTCACTGCCCTGGACGGCGACATCCTGGCACACACGCACCGCACCTGGGATATCGCCCAGGGCCCCGAGAAGACCATTGACGCCGTGATGGCGCTCGTTGACGACGTGCTGAAAARGGATCACCAAGTGCCCGTCTGGGGTGTGGTGGTGGGCCTCCCCGGCCCGGTTGACTTCGCCACGGGACAACCGGTGGCACCTCCGATCATGCCCGGGTGGAATGGATTCGATGTCCGCACACCCTTCGAGGACCGCTTTAACGCACCGGTGTGGGTGGATAACGACGTCAACCTGCTTGCCCTTGGTGAGCGCGCCCGGCGTCGCGAATCCCTCGCGAACCTCATCTATTGCAAGATCGGTTCGGGCATCGGTGCCGGCCTGCTGTCCCAGGGCAGGATCCACCGCGGCGCCAACGGCGCGGCCGGCGACATCGGCCATGTCCGGGTTTCCGACTCCCATGCCCAATGCCGCTGCGGCAAGATCGGCTGTCTCGAAGCGGTGGCCAGCGGCTGGGCCCTGGTCAGGGACGCGGAAGAGGCTGTCAGGGAAGGCACCCACAGCTCCCTGGCTCCGCTGGCAAAAAAGGGGACACTGACCCTCGAGGAGATCACCCTCGCGGCCCAGGCCGGGGACCCGCTGGCCATCACACTGATTCAAAAGTCGGCCCGGGTAGCGGGTGAGACCATTGCAGCCCTGGTGAACATGTTCAACCCCGGAATCATCGTCATCGGCGGGGCCATGGGATCGGCTGGCGAAGTGTTCCTGGCCGAAGTGCGCCAGCGGGTCTACGAACTGTCCCTGCCGCTCGCCACCCGCGACCTCACCATCACTTTGTCCGTCAACGATGAGCGCGAACCCCTGCGCGGAGGAGCCGAGCTGGCGCGCGAGCAGCTGTTTGATGTCACCTTCCCGCGCTGGTTTGCTGACGGCAGGCCCTCACCGGAACGGCACGCCGTTCCCGCCTAGGGTCCACTGCGTGGCCTGGGCATAGCCGCTCAGGCCACGTCGCGGGAGACGCTGGGTACCGGCGCCCGGTCAAGCTCCAGCTGGGCCTCCAGATGGAACGGCAGGACCAGCGGCGAACCGGGACGCGCCTGAAGGTAGGGCACCAGCAGCTGGAAGTCGACGGCGATGGCGTGCACCCCGCGGGAAAGCTCGCGCCTGCCGGCCAGGACCAGCCTGTCCTGCACGAACCACCACCCGGACTCCGCCTGCAATGCGTCCGCACGCACGCGCCGGGCCCCCATTACCACCGCCAACTCCCCTGGTGCCACCGGGATGCCGTCGAGCTCAACTGCGAGCTCAGCCACGCCGGAAAGGGGCATTGAGCGGATCCATGACAGGCCGAGCCGGAGTTCAAAGCCTTCCGGCGTGGCCGTCAGCGCATCTTCGCGCAAAGCGGTTTGCAACATGGCTTCCGTCCTTTATCCTAAAAGTGACATAAGTTTGTCATTAACAAGCATAAATGGGAAGGCATCACATGGCCCCCGCACTTCCTGAGAACTGGACCCTCTGCGCCAGCTCGTTCAACTGGACTCCGGAGATCACGGCAGCCCGCCGGACAGCCTCGGACGTTGTGATTGGCATCGCGGATTCCGTGACGAAGACAATAGAGCTCGAACCTGGGCTGCTGTGGCGGTCCTTCCCCGCTCCGCAGGACGCCGAGGTGGACGAACTGCGGGATTCGCTGGCCGCAAGAGGGGGACGCGTCAGCATCGTTGGCGCCAGCCTCGACGACTTCACGTCCCCAACCGACCGCCGCTCGTTGCAGGAGCGCCTGGACTTCCTGGTCCCCCAGCTCAGCGCCGCCAGCCGAGTGGGTGCCCGCGGGATCCGGTTACCGATCGGACAGGCGGGCACGGAACTGCTCACGATGCTGCAGCCGCTGCTGCATGAACTCGATCTGGTGCTGTACGAAGAAATCCAAGGGCAGCAGACTCCAAACAACCCTTCGGTGGCACCAGCCCTGGATGCGATAGCCGGGCTGGCAGATGAGCGCGTTCGGGTACTCGTTGACATCAGCATGCTCATGCCGGCCCTTCCCGTCACGTACCTTCATGAGTTGCGGCAGGGCGGCGTTCCTTCCGATCTTCTGGCGCGCCTGGAGAATGACTGGCGCGATCCCGCCACCCTCGATGCCGTTACCGCCCTGCTCCGCGCAGGGAAGGTTCCGCCGCGCATCCACACGCTCTTCATGAACCTGCTCATCCGCTTCGGCCGCAGTGACGCCGCAGACCTGCAGGGCATCCTCCCCCTGGTGGGCGCCTTCCATCTGAAGTTCTGGGATCTGGACGACGACGGCGGCCGGGTTTCCCAGCCGCTGCATGACCTCGGCAGCCTGCTGCGCGGGACCGGCTTCACGGGCACGCTGACCAGCGAATGGGGCGGCCACGAGTGGCTCCAGGACGACCCAACGGAGATGACGCGGAGTCACCTGGCCCTGGCGGGGGCAGCCCTCGCAGAGCCAGCAGCAGTGGAGCCGGCACCAGCGGCCCGGGCTGCCCTCTGACCGATATAAAACGCTGACCGGATACAAGAAGCTCATGGCACAAGTGAGGCCGGCCCCGCGGGGCCGGCCTCACTTGTCTGCGAATTATTTCGTGCTGAATGCGGCGTCGAAAGCTGCGGCGGAGGGTTCATAGCCGGAGAGCCGGCGCACGAAAGCCAGAGCCTCGGGGGCGCCCTTCAGCCGGTCCATTCCGGCGTCCTCCCACTCCACGGACAGCGGCCCGCGGTAGTCGATGGCGTTCAGCATCCGGAACGCATCCTCCCACGGCACGTCGCCGTGGCCGGTGGAGATGAAGTCCCAGCCGCGGCGCGGATCAGCCCAGGGCAAATGGGAGGAGAGCCGGCCGTTGCGCCCGTTGGACAGGCGTTTCTTCGTGTCCTTGCAGTGCACATGGTAGATCCGGTCCTTGAAGTCCCACAGGAACCCCACAGGGTCGATGTCCTGCCACACCATGTGGCTCGGGTCCCAGTTCAGGCCAAAGGCCTCGCGGTGCCCGATCGCCTCGAGGGCGCACTGCGTTGTCCAGTAGTCGTAAGCGATCTCTGACGGGTGCACCTCATGGGCGAACCGGACGCCCACCTCGTCAAAGACATCGAGGATGGGGTTCCACCGGTCGGCAAAATCCTGGTAGCCGGCGTCGACCATCTTTTCGGAGGCGGGCGGGAACATCGCCACGTACTTCCAGATGGACGATCCCGTAAAGCCGGTCACCGTTTTCACGCCCAGCTTTGCGGCGAGCCGTGCAGTGTTCTTCAGTTCCTCGGCGGCACGACGGCGGACCCCTTCAGGATCGCCGTCGCCCCATACGACGTCCGGCAGGATGCCGCGGTGCCGTTCGTCGATCGGGTCGTCGCAGACGGCCTGGCCCTTGAGGTGGTTGGAGATGGTCCACACTTTGAGGCCGTGGCGTTCAAGAATGTCCAGCTTGCCCTGCACATAGGCGTCGTCGTCCCAGCGCCAGGGATCCAGGTGGTCACCCCAGCAGGCGATCTCCAGCCCGTCGTAGCCCCACTCGCCGGCGAGCCGGGCCACCTCCTCGAACGGCAGGTCGGCCCACTGGCCGGTGAACAAGGTAATTGGTCGTGCCACGTACTTCCCCTCCTCAACTGGCCGGCACGGGAACGCCGGCAGCGACCCGTGTCCAGGCGGAATCATTTTCGGAACTGCGCTCGACAGCGTCGAGCACCCGCTGCACCCTCAGCCCGTCGGCGAACGACGAATGCGGGGCGGAGCCGCCCACGATGCCTTCCACGAACTCCTTGACCTGGTGGGAGAACCCGTGCTCGTAACCGAGCATGTGCCCTGCCGGCCACCACGCCGAAACGTAGGGATGCTCCGCTTCCGTGACCAGGATCTTCCGGAAGCCCTGGCGGTCCGCAGGGGCCGTGCGGTCGTAGAACTGGACGCTGTTGAGGTCCTCCAGGTCGAAGGCCAGGGCGCCCTTGTCCCCGGAAACCTCAATCTGCAGCGCGTTCTTCCGGCCGGTGGCAAACCGGGTGGCCTCGAACGACGCCAGCGCGCCGGATTCGAAGCGGCCCGTGAAGATGGCGATATCGTCCACCGTCACCTGGCCGGAGCCGACGCCGGCAGCGCCGGAAAGCCCGGTATCGGAAGGTCCGGAGCCTGAAGTGGAGCTTTTCAAAAGAGGCCGCTCCTTCACGATGGTGTCGATTACTCCGGATACCTTCTCCAGGTTCAGGCCGGTGACGAACTGGGCCAGGTCGATGGCGTGGGCGCCGATGTCCCCCAGGGCCCCCGAGCCGGCGTGTTCCTTCTGCAGGCGCCACGCCAGCGGCATCTCCGGGTCCACCAGCCAGTCCTGCCGGTAGGAGGCACGCACCTGGTTGATCGTGCCCACGGCGCCTTCGGCGATGAGGTTGCGGAGGAAGGTGACGGCCGGAACGCGGCGGTAGGTGAACCCGACCATTGCCTGGATGCCCCGGGCAGCCGCCCGTTCGGCAGCTTCGGCCATCGCTTCGGCTTCCGCCACGGTGTTGGCGAGTGGTTTTTCGCACAAAACGTGCTTCCCGGCCTCCAGCGCGGCGATCGCGATTTCGGCGTGGGAGTCGCCGGGGGTGACGATATCGACGACGTCGATATCGTCACGGGCGATCACGTCCCGCCAGTCTGTTGCTGACTCGGCCCAGCCCCACTTGCTGGCAGCGGCGGCGACCGCTTCAGCGTTACGGCCGACGATAACCGCCATTTCCGGCTCGGCAGGCAGGCCGAATACCCGCGGCGCCGTCCGCCAGCCTTGGGAGTGGGCAGCACCCATGAAGCCATAACCGATCATGGCCACGCGCAGGGTTTTCATGCGAGCACCACTGTCCGTTCAACCGCGACGCGGTTGCCCACGTAACGCATCGGCGCGATCTGCATATACAGCAGGCGCAGGGTGAGGATGACCTCGACGTCGATCTCCTCGCCGGCGTCGGGGACGCGGTCCAGCCGGATGATCACGTCGGGCTTGTCTGCGACGAACCACAGGGTTTCCCATTGCTCCGGGAGTTCAGCTATGGAGTAGGACTTGTCCTGCAATTCGAAGCGGAGGGACTCCTTGGGAATCTCCACGCCATTGACCGTTGCAACGACGTCGTCAACGGCGGACAGCCAGAGGCTGCGGTACCAGGGCAGCTGCACCGATACGGCAATCCCCTCGGGGTGCCTGCGGACGTCGGTGTCCTGGAACAGGGAATTGTGAGTTGCCATGGCTTTCCTTACTTAACAGTCTCGACCAGGGTCGCGTGGGAGTCGGATGCATTTGGATCAGCGGCTTCTTCGATGGCATGCCGCATCAGCGTGTGCTGCTTCTTGACGAGGTCGATCGGATCGGATTCGCCCAGGTCGGCGAACGCGTGGCCCTCCCACTCGCTGGACAGGTAGCCCTGGTAGCCGCCCTTGACGAACTGGCGCACAATGCGGGGAATGTCCATCGCGGGTTCATTGCCGTGTTCGTCGATGTCGTAGAACTTCGCGTGGACATGGAAGATCTGCGGCATGATATCCAGCCATTCCTCCGGCGGAACCAGTCCGTGCATGTTGAACGCCAGCCGGGTGAAAGGACCAAGGCGCGCGGGGTCGAAGTTGTTGGCGTTCAGGTAGTCCTCGAACTCCTGGTTGCGTTCCTGCATCGGCAACGGCTTGCGCCAGATGTCCTGCATGACGGCAAAGTGCTCCTCGGGCAGCCCCATTTGCGTCAACGTGCGGAAGAGGGTCGGGGAAAGGCTGTGCATCGTCGAGCTGAAGTCTGCGGTGAAACCGAGCCGGTCGCTTCCCAGTTCCTCGTACATCTCGCGGATCTGCAGGATCTTGGGATCGTTCGGCCCCTGCGGCGCGTGAATTTCGTAGCCGAGCTTCTGGTCGTATTTCTCGGCCAGGGGAAGCAGCCGGCGGAGCAATTCCTTGCCCGCGGAGCGGATCACCACGCGGTGGAAACCAAGCTTGTTGGCCGTGTGCAGCTGCGCGGCGAAGAAGTCGTACTCCTCATCGGGTGTCATGTCCCGGTCCTTGCGGCGGCCCATGTCCAGGTTGGTGCCCACTGCGCTGGGGGTCAGGCCGTAGCGGTCCATGCTGTCGCGCCACAGGCGGACGAAGTCGTCGTCGACGTCCGGGTAGGTGCGCAGCATCTGGGCGATGTTGAACTCAACCCCCGGGCCGAGGCCTTCATCTGCAACAGCTTTGATCAGCGTCTCAGGGGTGTAGAGCCCGGCGGCGAACTCGGAGGTGAGCGAATAGAGGGTAATGCCAAGCTCGATGCCCGAGCCTGCGATGCCTTCTGACATAATTTCTGGTTCCTTCGTTGTCAGCCGCGGACGGGCTGGGCGAGATGGCTATTGAGGATGCGGCGGGCTTCTGAAGGGTCGGTGATCATGGCCGAACCGGCGTTGGCGGCCGCTGAGCGCTGGACTGCCTGCTCGCCGCGGATAATGTCGAACGGGTCCTGCCAGTTGTTCCAGTGCCAGCCTTCGTATTCGCTGGAGATTGCGCCGGAGTAGCCGTGCTCAACCAGTTGCCGGACAAGGCTCCGAACCGGCACCGAGGGCTCTTCGCCGGTCTCGTCGATGCCGAAGAACTTGCCGTGCACGTGGCGGACCCAAGGCATGATCTCCAGCCAGGTGTCCAGCGGGGCAGGACCGAAAAGCCCTGTTCCGTTGATGGCGAAGTCAATGCCAAGGTCGGGCCGGCCGTTCCGGGCGGCCAGGCCGATGAAGGCACCGAAGCGTTCACCGTGAACCTTTTGCGTGTTTGGCGGTCCGTCGACGTAGAAACCATTCCACAGGTCAACCACCTGTCCGAGAAGTTCCTCCGAAGCACCACGGCGGCGGTAGGCCTCCAGCAGGGAGGGCGCAAAGCCGGTAACGGTGGCACCCCAGTCGGCGGTGAAGCCGAGCAAGGGGGAATTGAGTTTCTCGTAGCGGTCGCGAAGGGCCAGGACACGCTCGTGGGCGCCGTGCTGGTCCGCGTGGACTTCGAGGGCCAGGGTGACGCCGTACTTCTCGGCCACGGGCAGCAGGCTTTCCATGGCGTCCGGAGTCAGGGAGATCTGCACCCGGGCGATCGGGAAGCCGAGCCTGGCGGCTACTTCGATCTGCTTGCGCATGTATTCGACAAGCTCGTCATGGTTCATCAGCCGGTCGCGGCGGATACCGGTGTCAACGTTGACTGCGAGCGAGGTGGGGACCAGGTCCACTTCCTCAACAAGATCGCGGAACTGGCCCACGAAGTTGTCATCGATCCGGTCCGGGAAGCCGCGCAGGCTGGAGAATCCGATGACTTCGAGCCCTGGGCCGAAGCCTTCGGCCGCTACTTTGCGGATCAGGCCATCGAGGTCGTACTGCCGGGCGTGGAAGGCCCGGGTGAAGCTGTAAAGGGTGACGCCCTGGATCGGCGTGCCGAGGCTGGTCATCGCTGTCCCACCTTCATGGTCTTGGTGTCGTGCTCTTCGATGTGCAGCACGCCGTGGTCGGTGATGATGTAGGGGATGTAGAGCTTCAGGTCCACCCTGACCTCGTGCTCGGTCCGGCTGTCCGGGACGGGAAGGTCGCCCGAAAGGACTGCCGAGTCCAGCGGGAACCACCATTCGCCGGTCTCGTCCACGAGTTCCTCGAAGCTGAAAGTGCGGTTGTTCATGGTCCAGCGCAGTGAGCCCTCGGGGGCGGCGACGCCGTCCACTGTCAATGCAGCTCCAGCGATGCAGGAACCCGGCAGGGCCCGGTACCAGGGGATGCGGACTTCGACGGCGGTACGGCCGTCCTGGGTGATCAGTGTTCCCTGCTCGATTATGCGGTCGGCGATCATCGAGACCTCCTTGTCTGCGGCATGCCTTGCCTGTGGTTGAACGAAATAGCAGCGGCATCGCACCACTTATTCATTATTTAGTCAGTCTATTGTCTGATTCAGACATAAGTAAAGAGCTGTTGAGTTCTTCTCTGAGTTTCCGGGCGCCGCGCACTGCGAGCGCCACAGCGGTCAGCGTGGGATTGCAGGCCGTGGCGGTGGGAATGACGCCGTTGCCGGCCACGAAGAGGCCGGGGACCTGCCACACCTGGCTGTCGGGCGAACACACGCTCTCGCCGTCGTCCCTTGCACCCATCCTGGTTGTGCCCTGATAGTGAAGCGARGCGCCGGGCGGCATGACGAACGGACGCTCGTCGAGCGGTTCACCCACCGCCTTGCCCAGGCGGACAATTTCCTGCTTGGCGCGGTCCAGTACCTCGTGATCCCGCCCTGTGAGGCGGTAGTGGATGCGCATGGCGGGCATCCCGTACGAGTCGCGGACACCGTCGTCGAACGCCACCCGGTCCTCGCGCTGCAGATCCTTGGCGCAGAACAGGCCAAGCCCCACGATAGAGCCCGGGACAACGGGGTCATCGTCGGCCAAGGGAACCGGTGAGGCATCCAGTTGCATGATCTGGCCGTGGAAGGGTGCCCCGTCCGTGTAGGGAACCCAGGCAACTCCGCTCTGCTCACTGAGCGCGCCGTTGGCGGCTGCCCGGCCCTGCGGAGCCGTGACATCGCGCAGCCTGCTCGCGAACACTACCTGCGCCTGGTCGTTGAGGTAGCGGCCCAGGGCGTCGGGCCGGATCCCGGAAGCCCACAGCAGCTGCGGCGTGCGCAGGGCATCCGCACCCACCACAACGTAGCGGGCGGTCACCTGATGGGTTTCGCCGCTGCGGCGGTCCTGGACTTCGATGCCGGCAGCAGCGCCATCCTCCAGGAGCACACGCGTTACCAGCGACTCATCAAAGAGTTCAAACTGCGGATTTTCGCGGGTCACATCCCCCATCACGACGTCGGAACCTGACCAGACCAGGCCGCCGTCCTCCCGCCGGTGTACAGCAAGAGGCATGGGCTGGACGCGGTAGGCGGTGCCACGGCCCGCGTCCACGGCGGCGGCGAGTCGTTCCCGGACGAGGTCAGAGAACGGAGCCCCGTCAAAGGCGCGGGTGGTCACCCCCAGCAGCCGGTCGGCGTCCTCAAGAAGCTCTTCAAGGTCCGGCAGGAACGGAATGCGCTCTTTGCCGCCCGGGCGGGGGCAGGCAGCGGTCCAGTGAGCGGCCATGCCGCCCACGTTGCTGGACATGGCGGCAACGGGCATCCCGTCCTCGCCGGGGAAGACGTAGCCATCCTGGAGCAGGTAGGTGCCGGGCCTGGCCCTTCGCTCCCCGCTTTTGACCGCGCCGGGTGAGTTCACCGTTTCGGCACCTGCACCGGGGCCTTCCGATGCCCGCTGCGCGAGGCTGCGGCGTTCAGGATCCTCAATGTTCTTGACGTGCGCCCCGGGTGGATTGCTGACCGTGGGGCCCACCTCGAACATGGCGATGGTGGCACCAGGAGCTTCCTCGCTGAGGATCCGCGCGTATGCCGATGCCGTGGGGCCGCTGCCGACGATGGCGACGTCGACCGCAACGGGATACCGGTTACCGCTCACCATCCCGCCACCAGTTCCTGGATGCGCCGGACGGACTTCGCCGAGTCGATCGTCGGATAGTACTCGAGCCCGATGGGGCCGGCATACCCGCTGTTCCCCAGGTCCRTGAGCCGGGCGTGCCAGTCGATGGATCCCGAGCCGGGTTCGCCGCGCCCCGGCGCATCGGCGATCTGAACATACTTGATGAGGCCGCCGGCGTTGGCGAGCTCGGCGGCCACGTCCTCGCCCTCGACCGTGGAGTGGTAGAGGTCGTAGAGAACGCCGAAGTTGGGCGAGTTGACGCCCTTGGCGACATAGACGGCTTCCGAGGTCCGGTCCAGGAGGGCTCCCGGGTGGTCAACCCTGACGTTGACCGGTTCGAGGACCAGGGTGATGCCGGAACCCTCGATGTGCGCGACGCCTCGGGTGAAGATCTCGATCAGTTCGTCCAGCTGGTCCTGCCGCTTGCGGCCGCCGAATCCGGTACCGCTGCCCACTACCATCCGGGGGCAGCCGAGCTGCTGTGCCACTTCGACGCCGGCGTCCAGCCCGGTGTAGAAAGCATCGTGGTTGCGGGGCGGGATCATGAACTGCATACGCGGTTCCGCCAGTTGGGAGGTGAGCTGGACTCCGGTTTCCTCGAGTGCGTGCTTCAGGGCAGGAATGTCTTTGCCCGTTGGGCCCCACATTTCGACGGCGTCGAAGCCGGCTGCTGCCGCCGCGCGAACCCGGTCGGCAGCACTTTCGCCTGCTTCGGCGAACAAAAGGTCGATATTGGGCGAAAGTTGAAACATGGATGTCTCCTAGGGAATTAAGATGGTGGTCTAAAACATGGGGTGGTCGTGGACCGGGTGCTCGGGAACCGGCTGAAGCACGTCCCAGTGCTCAACAATCCGCCCGTTTTCGAAGCGGTAAATGTCTGCGACGGCGGCGTCGGGACGCCCGGGACCTGAAGCGCGCACATGCACCAACGCCAGGTCACCGTCCACCAGGATGCGCTGAACCTCGAACCGGGAGTCTGGCGATCCGTCGAACTTCGGCGTCAGCATTCTTACTGCCGCCTCAGGCCCGTCAGGAATGGTCGGGTTGTGCTGCCGGTAGTCGTCGGCCACAAGGAAGTCGAAGGCTTCACGCACCCGTTTTTGGGTGTAGAAGATCTCCACGAAGCGCTCGAACGCTGCGCGGTTGTCAACCATCGCGGGTCAGCCCTTCAGGCCGCCGGAGAAGCCCTGGATGAACCGTTTCTGCGCGAACAGGAACAGCGCCAGGATGGGAATCATGGAGACGATCACTATCGCGAAGATCGAGTTCCACTGGGAGACCAGGGAGCCGATGTAGTAGTACATGGCCACCGGCAGCGTCTGGTTGGCGGAGCCGCCCAGGAAGATCAGCGACGTGAAGAAGTCGTTCCACACGATGAGCCCGGCGAAGATGGTGACCGTTCCCGTGGCTGGCGCCATCATGGGGAACACCACCTTGGAGAAAATCTGGGATTTGCTCGCGCCGTCGATGGTGGCCGCTTCTTCGTAGTCCGTGCCGAGGCCGCGGAAGAAGTTTGCGTAGAGGAAGATCGACAACGGCAGGAGCATGCCCGTGTAGAGGATGATCAGGCCCCAAGCGGATCCGGTGAGCCCAAGGGCCCGTGCACCCATGTAGAGCGGGACGGCGCCGAGCTGGCCGGGGAGGATGATGGCGATCAGGAAGAGGTAATACGCGCCCTTGCTCCAGCGTCGGGTGCTGCGGGAGATGACATATCCGGTGATGGAACCGAGTGCGATCAGCCCCACGATGCTGCCTGCGGTGATGATGGCGCTGTTGACCAGGCCCATCACCACGTTGGAGTTGCCGGTGGCGGTGAGGACGTCGATGAAGTTGCTGAAGTCGGGGCTTGTTGGCGGAGCCAGGGCCGAGGTGGTGAACAACTCGTTGTCCGGCTTCAGGGCAGTTGTCACCAGGAAGTAGAACGGTGCGAGGAACACCAGGGCCAGCGCCCAGAGGCCGACTTCGCGGAGCAGGGTGAGTTTGGTGTAGCGGAACATGGCTTAGTCCTCAGGGTTCGAACGCGTCAGCCGCTGCTGGAGAACGGCGAAGATCAGGATGATGGCGGCGAGCACCAGGGCCAGGGCGGCACCGCCCCCGAAGTTCCCGAGCGCAAAGGCCTGCTTGTAAACCAGCGTGGCCAGCGTTTCCGTCGCTCCGGCAGGTCCGCCGCCGGTGAGCGCCATGATGGGATCGAAGACGCGCAGCCCCTGGACGATTCCCAGCGTGGTGGCGATGGCGACGGCGGGGCGGATGGCGGGCAGCGTAACGTTGCGGAACCGCTGCCACAGATTGGCACCGTCAATGGCCGCCGCCTCCTCCACTTCCACGGGGACACCGGCCAGGCCGGCCATAAAAATCACCATGGCAAAGCCGGTGGAAGACCAGACCAGCACCACCAGCACGGTCCAGATGGCCCACTGCGGGTCGGCCAGCCACGGCTTGGCCTGGTCGCCGGCGCCTATTGCCGTAAGGAAGGCATTGAGCGGACCGTCGAAGTCGAAGATGTATTTCCAGATGTAGGCCGTGGCTAGCGGGCTGAGCACCACCGGCATGAAGAAGAGGGTCCGGAGGATGTAGCGCGTCTTGACGACGCGGTTCAGGCCCAGCGCAATGACCAACCCGGCGATGTTGCCCAGGAGAACCGAGCCAAAGGCCAGAAAGAGGGTGTTGAAGAGGGCTCCGAGTTTCGTGGGGTCCTTGAAGATGGCCTCAAAGTTTGTCCAGCCCGTGATTTTGAACGAGCCGATGCCCGTCCAGTTGGTAAAGGCGAAGAATCCGCCGATTCCGGTTGCCACGTAGTGGATGGCAAACACCAGGGCGATCCCGGGCAGCGCCCACCACCAGTGCCCGAACTGCATGGGCCCCCGCCGGGGACGGGTGTTCTCACCCGCCCCCGGCGTCCGCTTGCCTCGCCGGGGTGCTTCAGCTGCTTCGCTTTTCGGTTGCATCGTCGCAGTCATTGGTATTCCTTGCTTGTCCCTTTGAGTCGTCGGAACGTTGATGGTCAAGAACTGCTACTGATCCCAGGCCGCGTCCATGGCCTGCAGGACCTGGTCAGGGCTCTTCTGGCCGGTGATGATGCCCTGGACCCCCGTGGCCAGCGCGTCGTAGACGGCGGAATTCGGCCACTGGATGTTAGGCAGGGGGCCGTACTTGCCGTCCTTCATCAGGCCTCCGACGTTCTTATAGGCGCCGCCGTCGAAATCGTACTTGTCGAGTCCGCTGACCGGCAGGGCACCGTCGATTTCTGCGAATGCCTTGGTCTGCTCAGGCTGGGCGGCCCAGTCGAGGAAGGCCTTGGCAGCGTCCTTGTTCTTGGAGGCCGCGTTGATGGAGAAGGCGTAGTTTGCGCTGGCAAATACGTAGCTATTACCTGAGCCCTGTTCCGCCGGGAACGGCCGTACGGCGAACTGGGAGCCCCCAGCGGCGGACTGCAGCTGCTTCCAGCTTGGAGCCGGGATGAAGCCGCTCACGGACGTTCCGCTGGCAAGCCCCTTGGTGATGGCATCGAAGCCGCCGCCGGCAGCACCCTTCTGGAAGCAGCCCGCGTCCTTCAAGGTATTAACTGCTTCGAGGGCCGACTTCCAACCGTCCGAGCCGGCGAAGGTGGCTTCCTTGGCAGCGCGCTTATCGTTCCATTTCGGGTCTTCCGCGTAGACGCGCGAGGCTGCCAGGGACATCGCCATCAGCCCTGTGTTGGGAGGGGCTGATCCGGCAAGGGCAAAGAGGGATTTACCGGAGGACTCCAGAGCCTTGCACTGCTGCTGGAGGGAGGAATAGTCGGCAGGGAAGCCACCGGCTGCAGCTGCAGCCGTCTCATTACTCACCAAGGCAGAGATCGTAATTTCCGTGGCCTGGCCGTACACCTTGCCGTCGGTTCCAAACGTGCTGGCGCTTCCCTCGGGGAGCAGTTGCTTCGCGGCATCGTCAAGCGGCTCAAGGAAACCTGCCTGGACGAGCGGCAGGATGCTGCGGCCGGTGCCGGAGCCGGGTGAGGTCACTACGACGTCTGAGGCGTTTCCGGCCTGGAGCTGTGTGCGCAGGGTCTGGTCATAGGAGTCGTTCGGCTGAGGATTGAAGGTGATTTTCACGTTCGGGTGTGACTTCATGTAATTTTCTGCCAACACCTGGAAGGGGCTCTCGATGGTGTTGGATGTCGCGAAGGACAGTGAAAATTCCTGGGAACCACCCGAAGAGGAGCTGCTGCCGGTGGAGGCCGAGCAACCGGTAAGAATGAGTGCTGCGACGGTGGGGACGGCGAGGGCGCCGACCTTCAGGCCTGAATAGCGACGGTGCTGTGTCATGTCCAGCCTTTCTGACTTCATTGTCCAAAATCCGGGTGTCGTGACCCCGGTCACTCACAAGTATGCAGGAGATGTGCCTAAAAGACACATAAGTCTTTGCTATGACGGACATAAGTTTAACGGGGGTCCGCGGAAGGTCTATTCAGACGCCTGATGGCTTCGCCTAGGTTATTGATCCCGCTGATAAGCTCCCTTGAAACGGTTCCACTTTCAAAGGATCGCTGCGCCGTGACGAAACATGTCCTGCTTTCCCGTCTCGACCTCAACCTGCTGATCTCGCTGGATGCCCTCATTACCGAGCGAAGCGTTACCAGGGCGGCCGAGCGGCTCCACCTCAGCCAGCCGGCGCTCAGCGCCTCGCTCGCCCGGCTCCGATCCCACTTTGGGGACCCGATCCTGGCCCGCCGCGGCAATGCTTACGACCTCACCCCCTTCGCCCTCCGGCTCGCCGAGCACACCACCACCGCGCTGGAGGCCGCACGCCGCGTCTTCGAAAGCCAGGCCACCTGGGAGCCCACAGAATCCGAGCGCGAGTTCTCCATCTACGGCTCGGATTACGGCTTCACTACCATTGGCCGGGTTGTTTCCGAGCTTGCAGCCGAGCGCGCCCCAGGTGTCCGGTTCCGGTTTATGCTCCACAATCCGATGGTGGTGGAGGATGCAGCCAACCGCCTTCGATCGGTGGACGGCATGGTGATTCCGCATGGATTCCTCACCGGGCTGCCCTACCTGGACCTGTGGAGGGACGGGTGGGTGGCCGTGGTCTCCACGTCAAATGAAGCCGTCGGCGAGCAAATCACCATGGAAAACATCGCTGAACTTCCCTGGGTGATGACCTATCAGACGCGCTCAGCCTCAACGTCGGCGGAACGGCAGATCCAGCAGCTGGGCGTTGAGCCCCGCGTGGACGTGGTTGTTGAAAGTTTCCAGTCCTTGCCGCATTTTGTGGTTGGGACCAACCGGATCGCGCTCATCCAGGCGGCCCTGGTGCCGTTCGCCCTGCGCGTGGGCGGGATTCGGATCCTGCCGCTGCCCTTCGATGCCACGCCGCTGGTTAATGCCTTGTGGTGGCACCCCGTGCACAACCGCGACTCCGAGCATGAGTGGATGCGGGGCCTCTTCAAAGAGGCTGCCGACATCGTGGCCGCCGCCGCAACCAAGGAAGCCCCTTAAATGCCTCGATGCCCGGCCGGCTAAACGGACGGGCATCGAGGCTATGGGACGTCGGTCTTTCAGGTCAGGCTGATGCCAGCGCCGTCCGCATGCTCTTGCGGACGAGGTCATGCTGCTTCCGCACCAGCAGCAGCGGATCCACCTCACCGAGCTCAGCGAAGGCATGGCCTTCCCATTCGCTGGACCAGTAACCGCGGTAGCCGCCTTCGACGAATACGCGGACCAGTTCCGGATAGTCGATGGCCGGCTCGTTGCCCTGCTCATCAATGTCGTAGAACTTCGCGTGGACGTGCATGATTTGCGGCATGATGTCAGCCCACTCCTTCGGGTTGACGTGGCCGTGCATGTTGAACGCCAGGTGGGCGAAGGACCCAAGCCGGGCAGGATCGAAGTCATGTCCCCGCAGGTACGCAATGAACTCCTCCTGCCRCACCCGCATCGGTGCCTCAGTGCCCCATATAGCCTGCAGCCTTTCGACAGCTTCATCGTCCAGCCCGGCACGGCGAACCGCGCGCAGGAGCGTGGGAGACATGCTGTGCATGGTTGAGGAGAAGTCAGCCACGAAGCCCAACAGCGGTGAATCCAGCTCGGCGTAGACGTCGCGGACCTTCATGATCTCGGGCGAGTTGGGTCCCAGCGGTGCATGGATCTCGTAGGCAAGTTTGAGTTCGAGGTCCTCGGCGAGCGGCAGCAGCCGGCGAAGCAGGTCCGGCTTCGCGCTCTGGATGCGGACCAGCGGAAAACCGAGCTTCTTGGCGCCGTGGAAGAGTGTCTGCGTGAACTCGTACTCCTCGTCCGGGGTCATGTCGCGGTCACGGCGGCGTCCCATGTCCAGATTGGCGCCGAAGGAGCTGGCGGTGAAGCCGTGCTTGTCGAAGGCGCGCTGCCACGAGCGCACGAAGTCGTCAGTCACGTTGGGATAGGTAGGCAGGACCTGCGATGCCACAATCTCGATCCCGGGGCCGATGCCGAGCTCGGCCACGCGGTTCAGCAGACCGTCGAAGTCGTACCAGCCGGCCCGGAATTCGGCGCTTGCCGAGTACAGGGTGAGCCCCAGCGAGAACGGATCTTCCTCCGCTTTCGGTGGGGGCGGCGTGACCGCTGTCGTCAGTTCCGGTGCCGCCGCAGCCCTGTCCGTGACGGTCAGCTCCAACGTCTGGTTCACGAAGTTGGGAACGTACATGCCGGGACCGCCGTCCTGGCCGGGCACAATCTGCATGTACGGCAGGCGCAGCTCACCGACGAGCCGGACGGTGTGCTGCTCGCCCAAGGCAACAGGGCTCTCCGTTGTGGCGATTAGCAAGGGATGTTCCTGGAGGTACCAGAGCGTTTCGCTTTGAGCGGGCAGGTCCGGGAGCGCATAGCGGACACCGCCCAGTTCCAGGGACAAGTTCCCGGCGGGGATATCCTGGCCGTCGACGGTGAGCCGCAGGCTGGAGACCGAGGAGAGCCACAGACTTCGGTACCACGGCAGGGTCAGGGCAAGCGCGAGACCGTCGGGATGGGTGCGGAGGCTTGCATCGTCAAGAAGTCCGTTTGGCATTGTTGCTCTCTTTACTGGGAAAAGGGGATGGGTCAGGTAAGTTCGCCGGTGATGCGGCGGATCAGGGCGTGTTGGCGCCGCACTTGGTCAATGGCGTGCCATGGCGTGCGTTCGCCTTCATATTCACTGGAGAGATAACCGGTGTAGCCGGAGTCCTTGAGGGCCTTGAGCACGGGCAGCCAGGGAATCTGCTGGTCTTCCAGCCGCTCGTTGATGTCGTGGAACTTCGCCTGGACGAACACCACATACTGGGCGATATCGGCGAAGTCGGCGGGGTCGACGCCGATGCCGTCGAGGAAGGCCGGACGGGTCTTGCGGGTCTCACCTGCGCGCAGCGGAATGGGCCGGTCCTGGAAGATTCCGGTGTCGATGAGCAGGCCGAAGTTCTTGGTTCCTGTTCGTTCGATGAGGGCGATGTAGTCCTCGACGACGGGGTGCCTGATGGGCGTCGGCGAATGAATCTCCGGGCAGATGATGATCCCCAACTCGTGGGCCAGATCAAGGGAGCGTTCCACGGACTCGGTCCAGATGGGGTCTGGGACCAGATCGCTGGACACCACGCCGATCTTGGGGCGCACGAAGCCGAAACCCAATTGGTTGGCAAGCCGCAGGTCCCGCTGCAGGGCCTCCGCACCCTCGGCGACCGTCATGGTGCGGCCCGGGTGAAGACGGGTGTCAATCCAGGAACCGTAGTTCGTCGGCTCCAGCGAATACTTCTCCAGCAGGCCGAACCAGTTATCGATCCAGGCCGGGGACGGTTCCGGATAGTTGGGAACGTGGCCTTCGCCGAGGATCTCGACGCCGGTGGCGCCCACGTCGGCGACGGCGGCCAGCGCCGTCTCAAGGTCCATCACCGTGCCGTAATCGCCCATAAAGCTGTAGAGGGAAACGCCGTAGCGGAAGGTACCTTCGCCGCCTTCCGGCGCGAGGGTCACCTTGCGGCTGGTCCGGTGGGTGGTGGGCTGGTGCTCGACTGGTATGTAGGACATCCGCAGCCGCAGCTCGATGGAGAGCTCGTGGACGCCCTGCGGCAGGCCGCCATCGAGGGGAACGGTGACCACTGCCGCTTCCTCAAGGGGCCAGCGCACGCCATCACTTTCCCAGAGCTGCTGCAGGGTGTAGGTCCGCCCGCCGAAGGTCCACAGCGGAACGTCAGGTCCGACGTCGACGATGCCGCCCACGCGAACGGCGATGCCATCGATGAGGGACGCGGCCATGCCCCGGTAGGAAGGCATCCGGACCCGGAACTGAAAGCCGGTTACACGTCCGCCGTCCATTACGTTGCGGAAGCCGACGGACTGGATGAGGTCTCTTTCGAGAAGCATCATTGCTCACTCTCTCTAGGTGCAGAATCCAGAGTAGCAATCATTCTGTCGCTTTTACACCTAAGTGAGCGGCTAACCGGCAAAACATGCCAAGGGCTCGCCGGCCTGGCCGCTTCGAGGGCCTCAGCTCCTTTCGGCCCGTTCCGCGAGGACGCCGATGGCCAGAGAGAAGCGGCCAGGTAACGGAGAAAGTGCCAGACGGAGCCAGATGGCGTCCGAGTACGCATCGAACCGGGCTGGACTGACGCGCAGTTCCTCGGCCACGGCCAGCACCTGCGTGTGAGCCGTCAGATAGCGTGCCGGCGTCATGCGGTTGTTTCGTAGATGCAGCTCCAGATGGACGTCCAGGCCGGCCAGATCCCGGGCGGCCTCGTGTCGGGCCGTACTGTCGAAGTCCAGCAGCCCGGGCGGGATGTCGCCGTCAGGAACGATGATTTGCTTGTCGTACAGGTCTCCGTGGGCCCATACCACCGGATCCGGTGCCGTCCGTGCGAGGTTCATGGCCACGTGCTCTGCCGCGGCGCGCAAGACAGCGCGCTGAGACGACAACTCGGGGACGTTTTCATTGTGCCGCAACCAGTCGTCCACCCGTCGACACACCTTCGTGGCTTCCCACTCTGCTGAACGGAGCGGAAGGCTGTCGAGAACGCCTCGTGCTGCTGGACCATGGGAGCCGTTCAGTTCCGCGACCCAGGCGCGCGACCATTTCTCCCATGCCCTGGCGAACGCTTCATCGCAGACGGCCGCTTCCACCCGGCCCAGCTCGTTCAGAGTCGGTCCCGGAATGGCGCTGAAAGCGATGACGTCCGCCTGGGAACTCTGACGAAGGATTCTGGGCGTTGTGAAGTTGCCGGCGTCCAGTAGGACGTTCATTTGTGCGCAGCGCTCGGCCGGTACGACGGCGCCCCCGGGCCCGAAGATCTTTATATAGCGGCCCTCCGCCCGGACGACAGCCTGATGGTACGGCCAATACGAAATCAATTCCCCCTGCTGCGCTTCCCCCCGCAAGGCGGGAAGCCCCGGATCGTCCAACGGGATTAGTTCGAACTGCCCGTGACGCAAATAAGCTCCCCGGACGCCTGGCACTCCCGGCGTCCGGACCTCCAGTACAAATTCTCCTGGTGTCTTCTCTGGCCAAGCCCGCTGAACCAGCCAGGACGTGCCGGTATCGTCGTCGGCAGACGCCGGAACGGCGGAGGGCCAATCCATGGAATCAATTCCATGGACTGGCGGAGACACCAGCGAGTGGTGCGACGCAGCAGATTGACGCGTTCCAGGCGTGCCGTGCCCCCGAACAGTAGACAGCCATGCTCCGTACACAATGCCCCCGCTTCCCCATACCCACGCTCTTCCGGCGCAAGCCATTCGTGTGTCCAGCGTGAACGACAACAATGAGGCAGGGATGAAACGGTCATGAAGAAACTTTCATCAAGGCCTTCTTCCCCGTCCACTCGGCGTCATGCGTCGCAGGATCGCCGCAGCAGGCAGACCCGACGAACCCGTCCGGTGAGTCGAGATTGACCCGGACCGTGATGGGCGGGGGGACGGTGGCCTGAGTCGCGTTCGTCCTGGCCGATCCGGCCTTTCAGGGTCACGGCTCAGGGTCACGGCGGAGGCAGGGGTGCAGGCCAATGGCCGGCACATCCTTTCGAGCCTCTCATTGGACGGGGAGGGAAACATGGAGCCCCGCTCCTACGCCGCGATGAACAGTGCCCAGTCAGGAAAGGGATCCACCGGCAGTGGCGGCCCGGTCTCTCCGGGTCCAACAGCGCCGACAAGTACGTCCGGCCAGTCGGGCGGTTCCAACTCCCGGCCTTCACCCGCGTGGCCGAGGTGCTGCGGCCAGCGTGGTGGTTCCCAGTCTTGTTGTTCGCTGGGATAGGAGCGTCCCGCAGGTGAGATCCAGCCGGGTGGCTTGTCCCGGGTCGCGTCAACCGGCCTCCATGCTGTGGTGTGTCTGAGCCGGTGGTGCCGCCGGCATGGCTGGCCCAGATTGGTGACCCCGGTGCCGCCTCCCTCGGACCAAGCCAACAGATGATCCGCTTCGTTATCCAGGGAATGGTTGTTGCAGCCCGGAAAAGGGCACCGGCCATCCCGAAGCCGCAACCATTGGCGCATCGCCTTCGGAACCCGGTAGCTGGTCCGTCCGATCTCCAGCGGCGCTCCGCTGCGCGGATCGGTCAGCACACGCAGGAACGATCCGGCGCCATCCCCCACAAGCCGGCGGGCGATGCTCGGCGGAACGGGACCATACCCGTCCAGCGTGGCCGGTTCCGACTCGGCGCCCAAAAGAGACAGCACCGGCACGGTCACCAGGACCTGCGCCTTGGGTGACGGAGTTCCTTCCGCCACCCCCGCCAGCAGCCAGTCGGCGGCGACGTCCGCACGGAGCTGGGTCAGGGTCCGGGATTCATTCGGCTCCTGCAGGGCACGGGCCGCTTCCGTGGCACGGGACCATGCAGCCACCGCCACATCCGCAGTCAGATAGGCCGAGAGCCAGGCCATGCCGTCCCGGTCCGGCACATATTCCAGCCGACGGTCCTCCACACCCTTGCGGTGGCGGGCTTCGATGCTTACGGGATGGTGCAGCTCACGCCATCTGCGCGCCTTGGCCCGGAACCTGCCCGGCACCAGCTCCCCCGCCGGGCAGCCACGCGCGGCAAAGGGAGCTTCGGGGTCCAGGAAATGAGCCTCCAAAGCAGCCGCCGCGGCGAGGTCCAGACCGGACGTTTCATCACACATCACCCGCGCGTGTTGCCATGAAATGCTCCCTACTTGCAGCGCAGACAGCGTCAGGGGCAACTTAGTGGTCAGGGTGGCCGACTCTGCCAGGAGCGCCGCCGCCGATCTTTCACTCACGGTCAGGACACAGGCCACCTCTGCTGTCACGGCCATTTCCTGGGCGGTGCGCTCCTGCGGGGAATCGGATGGGCCCGCCATGGCGACGGCAGCGCGGGCATATCCGGCGGCGAAGTGCACTTTCAGGGCGGCCAGCCTGGCTTCCATGCTGGCGACCTCAGCCATACCGTCCAGGCACGCGTCCGCTTCGTCCCGAAGAGGGTCGGCGCCAGTCGAGGCCGCGTTCCCGGCTCCGCGACCTGCAAATGCACACAACCTGGCAAGGGAGGCCTCCATGGCCTCCAACGTCTCCGCAGCTGCTTTGCCTTCCACACCCTCAGCATGGCAGCCGCCACTGACATTTAACGCAGGCGTCAGAGTTGCAGGCGAAGTCCGTCATCCAGGATCTGCCTGATCCCGAACTTTCCTACGCTGAACATCCGAGGATTATCGTCGGAGTTGCTCAGCATGGCGGTGGACAGGATGAGGGCCCAACCGCGGGCCCTCATCCAGGTGTCTCCATCTACTGCGGAGCCAAAGGCGCCCATGAAGCGGTGGCGGGTGCCGGCGTCGAACATCAGCCACCCCACCGCAATGTCGACAGCCGGGTCCCCTGCCCCGACGTCGCCGAAATCGATGACGCCGGCCAGGCAGCCGTCGTCCGCCAGCAGGATGTTGCCAGGGTGGAGGTCCCCGTGGAGCATCATCGCCGGACCATCCCAGGCTTTGGCGGCGCAGGCCTGCGCCCACACTGCTCTCAGCGCTGCCGCCTGCGGGTAGCGTTCGCGGTCCCCGAGCCGTTCTATCAGCACAGCGTCACGGTCCGCCAGCGGCACGCCCCGGAAAGGGTTGACCGGGACGCCGGTTTCGGCGGGCACGTGGAGGGACAGCAGGAAATCGGCGAGGCCCTTAGCCGCCGGCCCGCGGCCTGCCGGCCCGACGTCGGCCGCAGCGGCTCCGGGGACCCACCGCACAATGCTCCACGGCCATGGAAAGTCCGACGTCGGCCTGCCGGCATGGACGGGGACAGGAACCGCAACCGGGGAGCGGCGAGCTATGTCGGGAAGGTAGCGCTGCTCATGCAGTATCAGCGGAACGGCCTCCGCCCTGCGCGGAAGCCGGACGGCCAGATCGTCACCGAGCCGGAAGGTCGCGTTGTCCCAGCCGTTCGCAACCCGCGCTAAAGGACAATCGCCGAGGTCGGGCCGCTGGTCCCGGACGAGGCGCTGGACCACCGCGTCACTCACTTCCACCGTGGCTGGCGGCATTCGAGCCATTCAGAAATCCGCCTTCCTTCGGCCTGCAATGCAGTCCAGTCCTTTCCCTTGTCCGAATATAGGTCAAGACCCCCAAGAGCCGACGGGGTACAGAACGAGGACATGGAATCCGGCGGCGGCGGGACGTTCCGCCGTCGTCCTGGGACGACATGAAGTTGCGGCTAGCTCATCCGGCGGGGACCATCGGATTCTCAGCGGTCAGCCCGCGCCCTGGCCCTCGCGGGCCACCTCTTCCGGAATCCTGGCCGTCGGCGCTGCCGTCATCAGCTGCCCTATCACCTCGGGCTTGTCCCACACCTGGCTGCGCAACTTTTCCAGAAAGCCGGTCGCGGCGTCCGGAGGGTGGACTTGAACCGTCGCTGCGCCGCCCTCCTGACGCAGGTAAACGAGCGACGGTGGCGCCGTTGACGTTGGTGCCGTCGTCGCTGAGCAGGAAGGTGATGGAGGCGGCGAGCTGCGCGGCGGTGGCGGCCCAGCCGAACTTCACTACCTCGGAGCGAGACTGTGGCGCAACGCAATCACCAAGGTAGTCGGCGAATGGATCGACGACGACGACTGTTCCGAGGCGGACGCCCGCAGGATCGTGCAACTCGTCGGACGCGACAACGCCCGACGCGTGTACGCGCTCCCCTGAGCGCCGACCGAGATCCCGAGCAAGCAGAACGGACATTATGCTGAACCCCGGCCCAGCAAAATCGAACCAGTCTGAATTCGACGGACTCTGATGCCGTCGTCTTGACCTTCTATGGAGCCCAGTCGGCGTCGTCCGCTGGCGTTTTGTCAGTTTCCATAGGACAGCGCCTGCCACAGGATCACTGCCAACAGGGCACCGGCCGCGAGAATGACAGCCCAGGTTTCCCTGCGCAACCGCCGATCAGCGCGCTTCCGGTGCGATGACTCGCGCGCTGGCCGCGGCCGGCTACGCGCTAATTTCGACCCGAACATAATCCTCCCGGTGGAACATTCGCCGTTCGGACCAGCCGTCAAGGACAACCCAGATGATGGATCCGTCTGGCGTGGTTCCGTCCACGGTGCCGGAGCCGATAGGGCGGCCGTCCTGC
Organism: Arthrobacter sp. 05N33_2; assembly: GCF_056397425.1. NCBI lineage: Bacteria > Bacillati > Actinomycetota > Actinomycetes > Micrococcales > Micrococcaceae > Arthrobacter > Arthrobacter sp. 05N33_2. The sequence goes on along the minus strand of NZ_JBFTNJ010000022.1, from coordinate 6,569 downwards.
GAGAGCCTCACCGGCTGCCCGACGGGCAAGGCGTTCCACGACACTGGGCGCCAGCGTGGCACATTTGTCGGTTTCATGGCCTACCGCAAGATGACGGTGCGGTTGCCGAGCAGCAGGATCCTGCCTTCACAATGCCAGCGGACGGCGTTGCGGAGGGCCGCGCATTCGGCGTCCCGGCCCACCGCCACCAGGTCATCAGCGGTGTACGTGTGGTCCACCTCGATGACCTGCTGGGAAATGATCGGGCCCTCGTCGAGTTCGGCGTTGACGTAGTGAGCCGTGGCGCCCACGGTCTTGACGCCGCGGTCGTAGGCCTGGTGGTACGGCTTTGCGCCTTTGAAGCTGGGCAGGAACGAGTGGTGGATGTTGATGGTCCGTCCCGCCAGCTGAGCCGAGAGCTCATCGCTCAGGACCTGCATGTAACGGGCCAGGACCACGAGTTCCACGTCGAAGGCGTCCACCAGCTCCATTAGCCGGGCCTCCGCCTCGGGCTTGGTGTCCTTGGTGACTGGCAGGTGGAAGAACGGGATGCCGTGCCACTGGACCAGGCCCTCCTGGTCGCGGTGGTTGGATACCACCGCGACGATTTCCACCGGGATGTCGCCGGTGCGTGCCCGGAAGAGTAGATCGTTGAGGCAGTGGCCCATTTTGGACACCATCACCAGGACACGGCGTTTGCGGCCGTGCGGTTCCAGCTGCCAATTCATCTCCCACTTTTCGGCCACAGGCGTGAAGTCGCGGCGCAGGTCCTCGGTGCTGAAGGAATCCCGCCCTAAGGAGGAGTCGGAGGAGGAACCCGAGGAAAAGTGGACGCGCATAAAGAAGTGCCGTTGCCCCTTGTCCCCGTACTGCTTGATGTCCAGGATGTCGCAGCCGTGGTTGAGCAGGAATCCCGAGACCGAATGGACGATGCCCGGCGACTCAACACAGTCGACGGTCAGGATGTGCTCTGCCGTGGCACCGGGTTCCACAGCTGCAGGCTCGGGGCTGTTTGGGGTCTGTGCGGTCATTTCTGCACCTTCTCAAACTTTCGCGCAACAGCTGATTCCTCGTCCTGCGCGAGCTCAGCCTGGAAGCTTTCATAGCGGGCCAAGTGCGCGGGGCGCCGGCGCAGCACGAACCACGCGGCGCCGAGCAGAATGAACCAGACCGGCGTTACCAGGAGTGCCAGAAGTGTGTCCGGCTGCGTGGTCAACGCCCAGAGGACGAAGGCGAAGAACGCGAAGACCACGCAGACCATGGGGATTCCGCCGGGCATCTGGAACTTGGACGCGTCATGCAGGTGCGGGCGGCGACGGCGGAAGGCCAGGTAACTGGCCAAGATGATGGACCATACGAACACGAAGCAGACGGCCGACACGGTGGTCACCATGTCGAAGGCCTTGCCGATGTCCTGTCCGGCGTACATCAGCACCACGCCGGAGAGCAGGAGGACGCAGGACAGGAACAGGGCGTTCTGCGGGACCTTACGCCGGGACAGGCTGCTGAAGACTGACGGCGCGTCGCCCTCCTGGGCCAGCCCGTAGACCATGCGCGACGTGGAGTAGATGCCGGAGTTGGCCGAGGACATGGCGGAGCTGAGCACCACCAGGTTCACGATCGTTGCCGCGGCTCCGAGCCCTGCCAGGGAGAACATGGCGATGAACGGGCTGTGGCCAGCCTGGAACTGGGTCCAGGGAGTGACAGACATCAGGATGATCAGGGCGCCCACGTAGAAGAGCAGCACTCGGATCGGGATGGAGTTGATGGCCTTCGGCAGGCTCTTCTCCGGGGCCTTGGCCTCCGCGGCGGTGGTGCCCACCAGCTCAATGCCCACAAAAGCGAACACGGCGATCTGGAAGCCGGCCACAAAACCCATGAACTCGTTCGGGAAGAATCCGCCGTGGCTCCACAGATTTGTGAAGCTGGCAGGGCCGGCATCGGACTGGAACCCGCTGAAGATCATAAACAGGCCCACCACGATCAGCGCCACGATAGCGACGATCTTGATCAGCGCGAACCAGAACTCCGTCTCGCCGAACGCCTTCACCGTGGTGAGGTTCAGGAGCAGGAGGATGGCCACGGTGGCCAGGCCCGGGATCCACAGCGGCAGCCCCGGCCAGAGTTCCTTGGAGTAGCCGGCAATGGCGATGACGTCCGCGATTCCCGTGATCACCCAGCAGAACCAGTACGTCCATCCGGTGAAGAAGCCGGCCCAGGGCCCGAGGAGGTCCGCTGCGAAGTCGCTGAAGGATTTGTAGTTCAGGTTGCTGAGCAGGAGCTCGCCCATGGCCCGCATCACGAAGAACAGCATGAAGCCGATGATCATGTAGACGAAGATGACGGACGGCCCGGCCGCGGAGATGGTTTTGCCCGAGCCCATGAACAGGCCGGTGCCGATGGCGCCGCCAATGGCGATCAGCTGGATGTGCCGGTTGCTGAGCTGCCGCTCAAGATGCGGTTCCTGGTGGGAAGTTACGGTTTCAGTTGTCACGTGCTGCTCCTCGAATCAATGCTGTCTGGAGTGCTGCTGAGATGGGCGCCTGACCCGGTCCGCCGGGAACCGAGTCAAGGCTGTTGAAGCTGTAGAGATGGATGCCCGCGAGGTTGCCAGGCTGGTTTTCCAGCCCGGACACCAGGCTTTGCGGCGAGTAGTGGTCGCCGCTCAGGAGTTTGCGGGCCAGCGGGCCCTTCCGGCTCAGGAACTTCAGGGAACTTCCGACGCCGATCTGCGTAGCCAGCGAGACCAGTTTGGTCCGGGGCACGGACCCCGCCACCCCTGCCCAGATGGGCAGCTCAACGCCTTCGCGGCGCAGGAGCGCCGCGTAATCAAGGATTTTCTCCGGGGCGAAGCACATCTGGGTCACAACGTGCGAGGCTAGGTGCTGTTTTGCCAGGAGGGCGTCCAGCACCTCCACGGGGCCGGCGGAGGGGTGGCCCTCCGGGTAGCCCGCAATGCCTGCCCGCATCAACCCGCCTGTGTACTGCGCGATGTCCTCCAGCAGAGGAAGGGCGGACTCATACGGGCCGGCCGGCTGCTTCCGGTCCCCGCCGATGACAAAGACCTCGCGGATGCCGGCGGCATCGCAGTCGCGGAGGATTCCGGTCAGCTCGGCCCGGTCATGCAGGGTCCGCGCGGCGAGGTGCGGGATGACGGTGTAGCCCAACACACCAAGCTGCACGGCAGTGCGCATGGTCCGCTCGATGCCGTGATGGGGCAGGCACGTCACCGTGAGCGTCGTGGTCAACGGCACCAGGTCCGTGACGCGCTCAACGATTCCCCCGGAAGGGATGATTTCTATTCTGATGGGGAACATCATTGGTCCTCTCTGAACATCAGATTTTTTGGGTATCAGGTTTTGGGCATCAAGGTTGGGTTGTTCAGGCCGTAGCTGCCAGCAGCGAGCTGGCTTCCTGGCGGGTGCTTCCGGAGCTTTCGATGTGCGCGAGTTCGGCCGGGATTTCCCAGCCCTTCTTGCGCATCGCGGTGGCCCAGAGCCGGCCGGCGCGGTAGGAGGAACGCACCAGGGGCCCGGACATGACGCCCAGGAAGCCGATCTCGTCCGCCTCATTCTGCAGGTCGACGAATTCCTGCGGCTTGACCCAGCGGTCCACCGGCAGGTGCCGCTCGGACGGGCGCAGGTACTGGGTGATGGTGATCAGGTCGCAGCCGGCCTCGTGCAGGTCCCGCAGCGCCTCGGAGATTTCCTCGCGGGTCTCGCCCATGCCSAGGATCAGGTTGGACTTGGTCACCATGCCGAGCTTGCGGCCCTGGGTGATGACGTCCAGGGAGCGCTCGTAGCGGAACGCCGGGCGGATCCGCTTGAAGATCCGGGGCACGGTYTCGACGTTGTGGGCGAAGACCTCGGGCTTGGAGTCGCAGATCGCCGCGATGTGCTCGGGCYTGCCGGAGAARTCSGGGATCAGCAGTTCGACGCCGGTGCCCGGGTTCAGTTCGTGGATCTTGCGGACCGTCTCGGCGTASAGCCAGACGCCCTCGTCGGCGAGGTCGTCGCGGGCCACGCCGGTGACGGTGGCGTAGCGCAGCGCCATGGCCTGGACCGAGCGGGCCACCTTGGTGGGCTCGAACATGTCCACGGGCGAGGGCTTGCCGGTGTCGATCTGGCAGAAGTCGCAGCGCCGGGTGCATTCGGAGCCGCCGATCAGGAASGTGGCCTCCTTGTCTTCCCAGCACTCGAAGATGTTCGGGCAGCCGGCCTCCTCACACACSGTGTGGAGGCCCTCCTTCTTCACGAGGTTTTTGAGCTGGACGAACTCCGGGCCCATCTGGACCTTGGCCTTGATCCATTCCGGCTTCCGTTCCACCGGTGTGGCCGCGTTTCGCTGCTCAATGCGCAGCATCTTCCGGCCTTCTGGTGCCAGTGTCATTAGTTCTCTTTCCTTCAGCATTCGACGACGTTGACGGCAAGGCCGCCCATGGCCGTTTCCTTGTATTTGGAGGACATGTCCTTGCCCGTTTCGCGCATGGTCACGATGACCTCGTCGAGGGAGACCCGGTGCGTGCCGTCGCCCCAGAGCGCCATCTTGGCGGCGTTGATGGCCTTGGCGGCGGCGATCGCGTTGCGTTCGATGCACGGGACCTGGACCAGCCCGCCGATCGGATCACAGGTCAGGCCCAGGTTGTGCTCCATCGCGATTTCCGCGGCGTTCTCCACCTGTTGGGGCGTGCCGCCCATGACTTCGGCCAGGGCCGCGGCCGCCATCGACGACGCCGAACCCACCTCGCCCTGGCAGCCGACCTCCGCCCCGGAAATCGAGGCCTGCTCCTTGTACAGCACGCCGATGGCGCCGGCGGTCAGCAGGAACTTGACGATCGTCTCGTCCCGGTCGGCCTGGGTGGCCTGGTCCATGCCGGGGGCGAAGTGCAGCGCGTAGTAGAGCACGGCCGGGATGATGCCCGCGGCGCCGTTGGTCGGGGCGGTGACGACGCGGCCGCCGGAGGCGTTCTCCTCGTTCACGGCCAGCGCGATCAGGTTGACCCATTCCTGCCAGTACTTCGGGTCCCGGTCCTTATCCTCCTTCATGAGCCGCTCGTGCCAGTCCGGCGCGCGGCGGCGGACCTTGAGCCCGCCGGGCAGCAGCCCAACGCGCTTGAGGCTGACCTCGACGCAGCCTTCCATCACCGAGTAGATGTGCAGCAGCCCCGCACAGATTTCGGCCTCTGTCCGGCTGTCCTCTTCGTTGATCCGCATCACCTCGCTGATGCTCAGCGAGGTCGTCCGGCAGTGTTCCAGCAGTTCGGCGGCCGTGCGGAACGGCAGGGGAAGTTCCTTCTTGGATTCGTCGAGTTCCTTCAGGGCCGCGTCCTCCTCGCCCTCGCGGACAATGAAGCCGCCGCCGACGGAGAAGAACGTGGCGCTGTGCAGGGTCTCGCCGTCGGCGTCGGAGACGGTGAAGGTCATGCCGTTGGTGTGCCGGGGCAGGATGGTCAGGGGGCGCAGGACCATGTCCTGCACCCCGTAGGGAAGCTGCACGGAGCCAGCCAACTGTAGTTTCCCGGTGTCCGCGATCGCGGCGAGCCGTTCCTCGACCTCCTCGGGCAGGATCTGCTCCGGGTGGAAGCCCTCGAGTCCGAGCAGAATGGCGGTCATGGTGCCGTGGCCGTGGCCGGTCGCGGCGAGGGAGCCGTAGAGGTCCACCCGGAGCGACGCCGCCTCTGCCAGCTTGCCGAGGGACTTGAGTTCTTCAGCAAACACGGCGGCGGCCCGCATGGGGCCAACGGTGTGGGAACTGGATGGCCCTATTCCGATGGAAAAGAGGTCGAAGACTCCAACTGCCATGATGCGTACCTTCCGCGGAGAAAGAGAATGATGGTCAATGACTAGAGGCGGGGCTCACCGCACCGGTCCCGGCCCCCCAATGACCCTGGACCGGTGCGATGATGCGCCCATTGAGCGCTAGGCGAGGTTAGCAACCGAGGGGTAGAGCGGGTGGGCGGCGGCGAGGGCCTCCACCCGGGAACGCAGACCGGAGAGGTCGGCGCCGGCGTCGGCGGTCAGGGCCTCGGCGATGATGTCGGCAACCTCGGTAAAGGCCGCCTCGCCAAAACCGCGGGTGGCCAGCGCCGGGGTGCCGATCCGCAGCCCGGAGGTGACCATCGGCGGACGCGGATCGAACGGGACGGCGTTGCGGTTCACGGTGATGTCGATCGCCGCGAGGCGGTCCTCGGCTTCCTGGCCGTTGAGTTCGCAGTCGCGCAGGTCCACCAGGACCAGGTGCACGTCGGTGCCGCCGGAGATCACGTTGATGCCCTTGGCGGTCACGTCCGGCTGGACCAGGCGCTCGGCGAGGATCCTGGCACCGGCGAGGACGCGTTCCTGGCGTTCCTTGAACTCCTCCGAGGCGGCGATCTTGAACGCCACGGCTTTGCCGGCGATGACGTGCTCCAGCGGGCCGCCCTGCTGGCCGGGGAACACCGCGGAGTTGATCTTCTTGGCGATCTCGGCGTCGTTGGAGAGGATGATGCCGCCGCGCGGACCGGCGAGGGTCTTGTGCGTGGTGGAGGTGGTGACGTGGGCGTGCGGGACCGGGGACGGGTGCAGCCCGGCCGCGACCAGCCCGGCGAAGTG
>NZ_JBFTNJ010000021.1:0-49776 GCF_056397425.1 Arthrobacter sp. 05N33_2 | reverse complement strand
GGGACAGGTTGGACGGGACGCCGCCGGACTTGTAGGCCTGCGTGGCGATCTGCCCGATCAGTTTCCGGGTGTCCGCGATCTTCTGTTTGTCGGCTTCCAGCTGCTGCGTGATTTTTGCCTTGTTCTGCTGCGCCAGGTCCACGCGGGCCGCGAGGGCCTGCACTTCCTGGACCGCTCCGGCCACCCGGCCCTGGGCGTCCGTGAGCGCCTGCTGGGCGCCGGGGAGCTGGCCCTGGTACAGGACCAGGTCTGCCGCGGCCTGGGCGATCTTGCCGTCCACGAATTCGAGGGAGTGCTGGACCCGGGCCGCCTCCTCGCGCAGCGCGGCCTGCTGGTCCTCAAGGTCGTCGGCGAATGCCGCCGGACTCGAGGCCCCCATGGTCCCGGCCAGGACCAGCGCCAGGGTGGCGCTGATCATCCGGCTGCGGCGCCCCACCAGGCGGAGCCGGAGGGATTGCCGGAGGGGGCGGCGGGCCATCGGTGTCATAAGCATTCCCTTTTCGTTGCGCAAAGCTAGACCCGCAAGTACCGGCGGAGGGTCAGCAGGGAGGAAATTCCGGCCAGGACAACGCCCAGGCCAATCAGGGCAGGTACCAGGATCAGGGTCTGCCCGGGCGAGATAAACGCGGTGTCCGGATACTGCTTGGACAGGACGCCTTCGAGGAAGAAGCGGGCCACGGCCCACAGGGTGCCGGACGCCAGGGCGGCACCGATCACCGCGGCGATCACGCCTTCGAGGATGAACGGGAGCTGGATGACCATCTTGGACGCGCCCACCAGGCGCATGATGCCTGTTTCCCGGCGGCGGCTGAACGCGGAGAGCCGGATGGTGGTTGCGATCAGCAGGATGGCGCAGATGATCATGACGCCGGCAATGCTCACGGCCACCAGGGACGCGGCGTTCATGGCCGAGAACAGCCGCTCCAACAGCTGCCGCTGGTCGATCACGGTTTCCACCCCGGCCTGGGAGGAGAAGGTCTCGCTGATGATTTCGTACTTCTCCGGGTCCTTCATGTTGATCCGGAAGGACGCCGGCAGCTGGTCCGGGGTCACGGAGTCAACGATCGGGGAATTGGAGAACTGTTCCTTGAAGTGCTTGTAGGCGTCGTCCTTGGACTCGTACTGGAAGTCGTTGACGTACTGCGCCACCGCGGGCGATTTCAGCAGCGTGCGCAGGTTGTCCTCCTGCTCCGGCGTCGCCGGACCGGTGGCGCAGCCGGGCGCCGTCGAACCGTCACTGCAGAGGAAGATGGCCACCTGGACTTTGTCGTACCAGTAGCCCTTCATCTGGTTGATCTGCAGCTGCAGCATGCCGGCAGCGCCGACGAAGGTCAGCGACACGAAGGTCACCAGGATCACGGAGATCACCATGGACAGGTTGCGGCGCAGGCCGCTGCCGATCTCGCCCAGGACGAATGCAAGCCTCACGCCTGGCCCTCCCCTGCGGTGCGGAACTCGGCGCGGGCTTCGGCGCGCGAGCCGGCCCGGGGCGGGATAACCTGCGGCTGTTCGTCCCGTCCGCTGGCATCGCGCAGGCGGCGCGACTGGCCCACGACGGGAATCATGGAGGTGTAGAGGGCCTTGGCCTCGTCGCGGATCACGACCCCGTTCTTCAGTTCCACCACCCGTTTGCGCATTTCGTTGACGATGTCGTCGTCGTGCGTGGCCATCACCACGGTGGTGCCGTTCTGGTTGATCTTGTCCAGCACGCCCATGATGCCCATCGACGTGGTGGGGTCCAGGTTTCCGGTCGGCTCGTCGGCCAGCAGGATGCCGGGGCGGTTCACGACGGCGCGGGCGATCGCCACGCGCTGCTGCTCGCCGCCGGAGAGTTCGTGCGGGAGACGGTTTTCTTTGCCTTCCAGGCCGACGGTCTTCAGGACCTCGGGGACCGTGTCGCGGATGACGCTGCGGCTCTTGCCGATGACCTGCATGGCGAAGGCGACGTTGGCGAAGACGGTCTTCTGCGGCAGCAGGCGGAAGTCCTGGAAGACGACGCCGATCCCGCGGCGCAGGCGCGGCACGCGCCAACTGGAGATGTTCGCGACGTTCTGGCCGGCCACGTAGACGGCGCCGGAGGAGGCGCGGTCCTCTTTGAGGACCAGGCGCAGGAAGGTCGATTTGCCGGAGCCGGAGGCGCCGACGAGGAAGGCGAATTCGCCACGGTCGATCTCAAGGTTGATCGAATCCAGCGCCGGCCGCGCCTTCTGGTCATAGACCTTGGTGACATTTTCGAAACGGATCATGGCCCTTAGTACCCTGCAGGACATGGCCGCGAGGGCCCGGTTCTGCTGCCGGCGCAAGGGCTTTCGTTTGGGGGAAGTAGAGCTCCGGCCCCTCGACTATACGCACGGGTAACGGCGGAACCGCCGGAACGGCGGGGCGTGTCGCGCGATTGTCAGGGACCTCCCAGTGGAGGCGCCCGGCCCGGCGCCGGGCCTACTTCTCGGCGTTGCGGTTGTCCGTCCGCCAGCGGATGCCGGCGTCGATGAAGTCGTCGATTTCGCCGTCGAACACGGCCGAGGTGTTGCCGACCTCGTGCTCGGTGCGGAGGTCCTTGACCATCTGGTACGGGTTCAGGACGTAGGAGCGCATCTGGTCGCCCCATGAGGCTTTGACGTCGCCGGCGAACGCCTTCTTCTCGGCGTCCTCCTGTTCCTTCTTCAGCAGCAGGAGCCGGGACTGCAGCACGCGCAGGGCGGCGGCGCGGTTCTGCAGCTGCGATTTTTCATTCTGCATCGACACCACGGTGCCGGTGGGGATGTGGGTCAGGCGCACCGCGGAGTCGGTGGTGTTGACCGACTGGCCGCCGGGGCCGGAGGAACGGAAGACGTCCACGCGGATCTCGTTGTCCGGGATGTCGATCGAGTCCGTCTGCTCGATCAGCGGGATCACTTCCACGGCCGCGAATGAGGTCTGGCGGCGGCCCTGGTTGTCGAACGGGCTGATCCGGACCAGGCGGTGGGTGCCGGCCTCGACGCTGAGGGTGCCGAAGGCGTACGGCGCCTTGACCTCGAACGTGGCGGACTTCAGCCCGGCTTCTTCGGCATAGGAGGTATCCATGATGGTGGTCGGGTAGCCATGGCGTTCGGCCCAGCGCAGGTACATGCGCAGCAGCATTTCGGCGAAGTCCGCCGCGTCCACGCCACCGGCGCCCGCGCGGATGGTCACCACGGCTTCGCGCTCGTCGAACTCGCCGGAGAGCAGGGTGACGACTTCAAGGTCGGCCAGCGCCTTGCGGACCGATTCGAGTTCCGCGGCGGCGTCGGCCATGGAGTCGGCGTCGTCCTCGTCCTGGCCGAGCTCCACGAGGACCTCGAGGTCGTCGATCCTGGCCACGAGCTTGTTGAGCCGCTCAAGCTCGGTCTGCTTGTGCGAGAGCTTCGAGGTGATGACCTGCGCCGCGGCGGGGTCGTCCCAAAGATTGGGTTCACCGGCCCGCTCGCTGAGCTCGGCGATGTCTTCCTTGAGCGCCTCGACGTTCGAGACGTTCTCGATGGACGTGTAGGTGGCCCGCAGTGCGCGGATTTCAGCGGGAAAATCAATGTTTGCCATGGTTTTTTAAGCCTACGCTATGTGTCCTAGCCGCCCGACCCTGCCGGTTTCCCTATCACTTCGGGTTGCCCGATAGATGGTTGCCCTGTCACTTTGGGTTGCCCGACGGCCTGGTTGGCAGCATCTACTGACAGGGCAACCGGAGTGGTGGGCCAGCAACTCAGCGGCTGAGGCGGGACCGCGCCGTGGACGTCGCCTCGATCCGGATGCCGTCCGGCACCAGGAAGTTCACCACCGGCGGGTGGACGGCTGCACTCAACACCACGACGGCGGTGGCGCCGTCCGGGCTGCCCGTCGAGGACGCCACGGCCAGGGCGCTGAAGCGGTCGAACGCGCCGTTGCGGCCCAGATAGTCGACGGCGGCGCTGCGCACCCTCGCCCCGCTGAGGACGGCGGACGGTGTGCCGCCGGCGTTGCCCAGCTGGCCGAGGGTGAAACTGTCCGCGGCCGCCACCGAGGCACCGTCCGCGAGGGAGAGCAGCTTCTTGTGTTCGAGGTAGACGCTGGAGGCCGCCATCACGACGGTGGCGACCAGCAGGGCAATCAGCACGAAGCCGATGCTCAGCACCAGCACCTGCCCCTCCTGCGGGCGGGGCCCGGGCCGGCCCCTCACCGGAACCTGCCCACCAGCTGGGTTGCCGACGCGCTGAGCTGGCTCGCGTTCAGATGCAGTGCGTCGCTGAACGGCACAAACGGCAGGGGCACGGTGAGGCGGACGGTGACTGTCACCGCCGAGCCGGGAGCCAGACAGTCGGCAGGTTCGCAGCGGGTGTCGACGGTGGCGTTTTCCGCCGGCTGGCCGTAATCGGCGAGCGCCAGCAGCACGGCTTGCTCTGCCGCTGCCCGGCCGCTGGCCGCGTCCGGCTGGGCCACGTAGACCTTGGCGGCCTGGTCGGCGGCGCCCACGACTGCGAACGAGCCGCCCTGGATCTGGCCCACGGTGATGATGAAGTACACCAGGGGCACCATCAGCAGCGCGGACAGGAAGACGAACTCGACCACGGCACTCCCCTGTTCCGGTGAGGCGCCGTGCTCCGGCCGTTCACCGCTGGATGGCCGCATGGCCCTTCACCTCCAAGAGCGCCCGGGGACCGATGAAGCCGATGACCGGCAGGGGTGCCCGGACGGTCACCTCGAGTGTGCGGATGCCCTGGAACGTCGATTCGCTTGTCCCCACGTCCCGCGCGAAATCCGRGTTGAGCGCCGCSGTGATCAGCTGGACAGTCCGTTCCTTGGCGTCCCCGTCGTTGCGGTCGGCCAACGTGCCGTATCTGGCGCCCGAGGCGGCGGCGTCGATCAGCGTATTCCGGACGTGAAGTACCAGGGTGAGCTGGACGATCGCGAGGAAGAGCAAGGTGAGCAACGCACCGATCAGCACGAAGTCCACCACTGCAGCGCCCCGCTCTACGCCCTTGCGGTTTTCCCCGCTTTCGATCTGGCGCCCGGTCCCCCCGCCCTGGGCTGCCATTGCCTACTGTCCGACCTTGTCCATGGCCTGGTTGAAGAGTCCCTCAAGCGCAGGACCGGCGAGGGCGAGCAGGGCGGCCACGAGGACTGCCGACATGAGGGTGATCATGACCCAGCCGGGGACGTCCCCGCGCTGGGAATGGGCGGTTCCCACGTCAGAGTGGTCCCCCGCCCGCGCTTGCGACGGAGCAGACCACCAGGTCAACATGCTGAGCGCGCAGGCCGCCAATGCCGCCCGGGTTCCGAAGTTCTTCACCGTGTCCTCTTTCCTGGTTCTCTGGTTTTCTGTTTTCTGGTTTTCTGTTTTTCCGGAGTCCTGTTTTTGGATCTGATGGTTCGTGACGTGTCGCCGGCAGATCGTGCACCGTGTGCCCCAGGCTGGCCGGCCAGCTGCAGGGCGTCCTTCGTATCCTGTTCCCTCCTCGTATGACTTTTCTTGAGTCCTGCCCGGGCCGGCCGGTGGGCAGCCGCCGGCTGTCCGTCGTCGGCTGTCCGTCGTCGTCGTTCGCCAGGTTCCTAGAGTCCGAGACTGATGGCGGCCAGACCGGGGAAGACGGCGAAGAAGACCGTGAGCGGCAGGACGCCAAAGACAAGCGGCACCATCATGCCGATTTCCTTCTTGCCGGCGGACTCCATGAGCTCCCTCTTGGCTGTGTCCCGGACATCCTGTGCCTGCGCCCGGAGGACGTCGGCGAGGGGTGTTCCACGTTCGACGGCCACGATCATCCCGTCCACGAAACGGAGCAGCGGCCCTTGATCCGTCCTGGACGAGAACTCGTGGAGGGCTTCCACGAGGGGCTTGCCGGACCGGATCTCGGCGAGGACACGGCCGAATTCCTGCGAGAGCTCACCCCGCGCGCTGCGGCAGACCCTGTCCAGGGCACCGGTGGCACTTTCGCCGGCGCTGACGGCCAGGGCCATGAGTTCGGCGATGCTCGGAAACTCCGCCATCATCCGCGTCTCCCGTTTCTTGATGTGCGCGCCCAACAGGTAGTCCCGGAGCAGGAACCCGCCGACGGCGCTGCCCACGACGGCCACGACGGCGACGAACGGGCTGAAGCGGCCGATCGAACCGGCGAGCGCCACGACGCCGACGGCGAGGACGAATCCGCCGGCCGCCCAGAGGAGTTGCTCAGCCCGGAAGTCCACGGCTGTTTTGGCGCTGCCGGCGCGGGCGAGCCTGCGGTTTAACGCCGTCGCGCCAAGGTTGATCCGGCCCAGGGACCTGGCACCGTCCCGGAACGCCGGGCGGAGGATCCGTTCGAGCGGCCCAAACGGTGTGACGTTCCGCGGGGCGGTGCGCAAAAGCCGGGATTCGAGGCTGTGGGTTCTCAGCTGCGGTTCGATACGTTCGACGAACGTCGTTGGGCGCATGAAGGGGAGCCGGACGAGGAACAGCCACAGGCCCGCCCCGAGCATGGCCCCGCACACCGTGGCGCCGGCCATCAGGCCGGTCACCGGAGGACCCGCTGTTCTTCCGGCAGCGCCCCGATACGCAGCATGATGGCGTAGGACAGCAGGGAGACGGCAAGGCCGCCCAAAAGGACGGCAGCGCCGAGCGGGGTGTTGTACGCCATCACAGCCTCAGGACGGCTGGCCAGCAACACCAGGACAATCCAGGGCGCAGCGACGGCCAGGCGTGCGGCGTTGACGGTCCAGGATTGCCTTGCCTCCAGCTCACTCCGGGTCCTGGCACTTTCCCGCAGGAACTCCGCGAGGGTTCCCAGCAGCCTCCCGAGGTCCGAACCGCCCACCTCCCGGGTTAGCCGGAGGGCCTCGACGATCCGGTCCGCCACGGGATCGGCCAGACGGTCCTTGAGCCGGGTGAGTGAGGGATCGAATTGGCCTCCCGACCGGTAGTCRGAGCCAAAGTCCACAAACACGTGGCGAAGCTCCACGGGGCCCTTGTCGCCCAGCTGGATAAGGGCCTCCGGCAGCGACAGGCCGGCCCTGATGGCTGAGCGCAAATGGTCAACGACGTCGGGCCAGAGCTGGCGGAGGACAGCCGTGCGCTTTCTGGCACGCCACCGGACCATCGCCATCGGCAGCCAGCCGCCGAACAGGCCAAAACATGCCGAGATCGGCCAAGACCCGGTAACTGCGAAGAACGCGAGCGTTGTGAAGGCCCCGAGTCCAAGGCACGAGGCGAGCAGCCCTGCCGCGCTGACCTTTTCGATGCCCGCCGACCGCAGGAGGTCCTCAAGCCGGCTGGTCCGGGGCCTGCGCCGCACGCTCTCAGGCGTCTCCCATGCGGACCACCAGATCAGCAGGAGGCCGGCGCCGCCCACCATCCCGACCAGCGGCGCCATCACCGCTGCTCCAGCAGCGCCGCGACGTCGTACCCGGAGCGGGCAAACTTTTCCGCGGCGGGCATGGAGTTGGCCTTGGGCAGAAGCTGCCCGTCCGACATCGTGAACACCATGGATGACTCGATGATCCCGTTTTCCACCCGGCGGCCCAGGGACAGGATCTCGGTGACCTGTCGGCGCCCGCTGGCGTGCCTGCTGCAATGGACCACCAGATCGATGCAGGACGCGACGGTGGGCACTACGAACGCGCTGGAGATGTTGTCGCCGGCGAGCAGCGGCAGCGTGCAGATTTTTGTCACGGCATCATGGGCGGAGTTCGCATGCACGCTGCACATCCCGGGAAGCCCGGAATTCAAAGCGATGAGCATGTCCAGGCTTTCGGCCTCCCGGACTTCCCCGACCACCAGCCGGTCCGGCCGCATGCGCAGGGCCTCCTTGACCAGGCGGCGCAGCGGAATCTCCCCCTGCCCCTCCAGGTTCGGCTGACGGCACTGAAGACCGACGACGTCGCGGAGCGGCAGCTRCAGTTCAAAGATTTCCTCCACCGTGATGACCCGTTCGCGGGTGCCGATGCTGGCGGCGAGGCAGTTGAGCATAGTGGTTTTGCCCGCCTGCGTGGCGCCCGAGACCAGGATGTTGAGGCCGCTGGCGACGGCCGCGCCGAGGAACCTGGCCGCCTGCGGGGTGAGCGTTCCCAGCTCCACCAGGTGCTCGAGCCGGCTGGCTTTGACGACGAACTTGCGGATATTGATGGCCCAGTGACGCCGGGTGACGTCCGGGATCACGACGTGCAGCCTGGAGCCGTCCGGGAGCGCCGCATCCACGAACGGGGAGGACATGTCCAGGCGCCGGCCCGAGCTCTTCAGCATCCGTTCCACAAGGTCCCGGACCTGCTGGTCCGTCAGCGAAACGGACGTCAGTTCCGATTCGCCGTTGCGCGCCACATAGATTTCATTGGGCGCGTTGAGCCAGATTTCCTCGATGCCCGGATCGTCCAGGAGCGGCTGGAGCGCACCAAAGCCCGCCACAGCGTCGAAGACGAATCTCCGGGCCGACTCCAAAGGGCCCAGCGGGGGCAGCGGCGCCAGGAGGGCCCGTTCGTCGTAGTCGCTGACAGCCGCCTCGACCAGGCGCCGGACTTCGCCGGACTCCCGCAGGGGGTCAAGGCCCCGCCGGCGGATCAGTTCACGGACCTCGTCCTCAACAATGCGTACAGCCTCCACCTGGACCCCCATATGACTGCCGCCCCTGTGCCGGCGCGATGGGGTTAAAACTAGGGGCGGGCAACCGGCCCGGCAAGGGGTGCCAAAGGTGTATGTGGATAACCGCCTGGTTTCAACATGACAACTTTCACTTTGGTAACACTTGAATCACTGGTCTCAGATGTCGGCCGATGTTAGGGTGAGCGCGTTAAGTCAGACATTCTCTCAGCCCGGCCAGCTCTCCTCGTAGCCCCTCGGGCGCGAGACCGTGTGGCGCGGCTCCCACAGCGTGCCATTGCCCCGGAGCGGAACATGAAGCGCACCCTATATCCCCCCACCACCCACCGATGCCGACGGGCAGGGGCCATTCTCGTGGCCGCCACCCTGCTGGCCATCACCGGCGTTCCGTCGCCGGCAACCGCCGTGGAGCCGCCGGCCACGCCCCCGGCGTCTGCCAGCCCGTCGCCGACGGTCACGAGCACCGTTCCGGCGCCATCCGCAACGGCCCGCCCGGCCACCACGGTCGCCCCGGCACCGGCCCCGGCCCCTGCCCCGGCACCGGCCCCGACCGCAACGCAGGCAGCGGCACAGTCCGCGGCGGCGGCGGGCGGCGTCAAGGACCGGGCCGCCATGGCCGCGGCCGTCGGCCCCGGTGGTGCCGAGATGGGCCAGCGCTCCGCCCGGGTCAGCGCTCCCTCGCCACTACTGAAGGCGACCACCCAGTCCGCCGCCATTGAATCGCTCACCACGCAGGGCACGTGGTCGCCGTCGTACGGGGTCAAAGGCCTCGACGTCAGCGGCCACCAGACCAGCGTGAACTGGCAAAGCCAGTGGAACATGGGGGCCCGCTTCGCCTACGTCAAGGCCAGCGAAGGCAACTACTTCACCAATGATTCCTTCGGCGCCCAGTACGACGGCGCCCGCAGCGTCGGGATGATCCGGGGCGCCTACCACTTCGCGATCCCGAACTGGTCCTCGGGAGCCGACCAGGCACGCTTCTTCGTCCAGAACGGCGGCGGCTGGAGTGCCGACGGCCGGACMATGCCCCCGGTCCTCGACTTCGAATTCAACCCCTACGCCGGCCGCACCATCAACGGCTTCTACTTCGGCAACACCTGCTACGGCATGTCCCCCTCGCAGCTGACGTCATGGGTGCGCGACTTCGGGAACTCCATGCGGGCCCTCACGGGCCGCCTTCCCGTCATCTACACCAACACGTCGTGGTGGAACCAGTGCACGGCCAACGCGGCGGGTTTCGGCGACTACCCGCTGTGGGTCGCGTCCTACCCGCTCTCCGCCACGGACAACGCCGGGCCCGTCCCCTCCAGCTGGAGCGTTTTCAGCATGTGGCAATACAGCAGCACCGGGCCGTTCGTGGGTGACTCCAATATCTGGAATGGCGACTATGCCTCACTCCAGCGCTTCGCCGGGACGCCGCTGCCCACCGGGTCCTTCGACGACCTCTCCGTAACCCGCGACGGCGCCGCGGTCTCCCTGCGCGCCCGGGGCTGGTCGGCAGACCTGGCCAGGACATCGTCCTCGATCCAGACCCACATTTACGTGACTGATCCGTCCGGGACCACCAAGGGCTACGCCTGGCAGGCCAACCAGCCCCGGCCCGATGTTGACCAGGCCCTCGGCTACGGTCCGTTGCACGGCTTCGACGGCACGGTCCGGATCACGGCTTCGGGCACATACAAGGTCTGTGCCTACGCCATCGGGTCCTTCGGCAACACACTCCTGGACTGCAAGTCGCTCCGGGCCACCGGGGTGGAGGCACCGACGGGGTCCTTCGACAGCTTCGGCCAGGTCCGCACGGCCGACAAGGTCACGCTGCAGCTCAAGGGCTGGGCAGCCGACCTCGCCAACCCCTCGGCTTCCAGCTATGCCGACGCCTACGTCACCGACCCGGCCGGGAAAACCACCGGATACCGGATGAGCGCCAACGTCGCCCGGAAGGATGTCGCGGACGCGACCGGCTTGGGCCTGGCCCATGGCTTCGACTACCAGGTCAAAGCCACCGTTCCGGGAGCGTACCGTGCGTGCGTCTACGGGATCGGGCGCAACGCCAACGTGCTGCTGTCCTGCAAGACCACAAACGTCGAGGCCAACCCCGCACCCTTCGGCTCCTACGATTCGGTGTCCCTCACCCAGGCGCCCAACGCCGCGAACTTCCAGGTGAGCGGATGGGCACTGGATCCGGTGCAGCCAGGCAAGAGCGTGCCCGTGCACGTTTACGTCCAGTCGCCCAACGGAACCAATCCCGGCTACGCCTTCACCGCGAACCGCCCGCGTCCGGACGTCAACGCCGCGCTGCAGACGGTCGGTGACCACGGTTTCCAGGTCTCGGTCCCGCTGACTGGTGCCGGGAAGTACACCGTGTGCGCCTATGCCATCGGCATCGCCCCGGTCACGGCCGGCAACACCCTGCTGGCCTGCAAGTCCATCAGCGCGGCCCCGACCCCCGCCACCATGGGTTACCTGGATGCGGCCTCGATCCAGGTCACCAGCGGCAAAGCCTCCATCAAGGCATCCGGCTGGACCCTGGATCCGTCCTTCCCCGCCTCATCGATCCCGGACCACGTCTACGTGACCTCGCCTGACGGGATCCGGAAGGGGTACGCCTTCATGGCCGACCAGAAGCGCCCGGACGTCAACCGGTCCCTCGACACGGTCGGCAACCACGGCTTCACGTCATCGGTCCCCATCACCCAGCGCGGCCAGTACCGGGTGTGCGCCTACGGCGTCGCGGTCTCGATGCTGAGCCTGAACAACTCCCTGCTGGGGTGCCAAACGCTCACCTATTAGTGGCCCTGGCTGACGCCGCACCACGCACAACGCAGACCGGCCCCCGCACATGCGGGGGCCGGTCTGCGTTGTGGTGCCTGGGGCTGACCGTTGAAGACCGATAAATCAGGAACCGAGGTAGTCGCTCAGCCGCTCCGCCGCGGAAGGAACGGTGAACCCGGTCGCCTTGATCTTATCCAGGTTGAGGGCGCTGCTCAGCGGCCGCGGCGAGACAGCCTTGCCCTTGAAGTACTCCTCGGTGCTCACACCGGTCACGGCCTCCCGCGGCTTGCCGGAGAGTTCGTAGACGTCCGCGGCGATATCCGCCCAGGACTGCTGCTCGCCGTCGTTGCTGAGGTTGTAGACACCGTACTCGGCGCCCGATTCCAGCAGGTGCCGGATGCCGGCGGCGATGTCTTCGGTGAAGCTCAGCCGCCCGATCTGGTCATCAACCACCGACGGTTCGATGCCGCGCTCGGCCAGCGAGGCCATGGTGCGGACAAAGTTGTTGCCCTCACCGATCACCCAGCTGGTGCGCACAATGTAGTGCCGGGGCACCACACTGACGACGGCGTCGCCCGCGGCTTTGGTCTGGCCGTAGACGCCCAGCGGCGCCACCGGCTCCGATTCGTCGTGCGTGGCGCGCGTGCCGTCAAAGACATAGTCCGAGGACACGTGCACCAGGGTGAGGTCGTGTTCGACCGCGGTGCGGGCCAGCCGCGCCACGGCCGTGACGTTGACTGCCCAGGCGGCCGCCCGGCCCTCGGCCAACTCGGCGGCATCCACGGCGGTGTAGGCCGCGGCGTTGATGATCGTGGAGTAGTTCTTCCAGTTCCGTCCGGCGAAGGCGTCCTCGCTGCCGAGGTCAAAATCGGCCCGGCCGGCAAACTCAACGGACGGGTCGCCGTCGTACTGCCGGCGCAGCGCCTTGCCGAGCTGGCCGTTGGCGCCGACCACGAGGACTTTCTTCGGCGGCATCGGCGTGACGTCGGCCAGGCGCGGGTGCGCCTTGTCCTTGTCCGAAAGCTCGGCCTGGCCCAGCGGCACCGGCCAGCTGATGGCCGCGGTCTCGTCGGCGAGGTTCAGGAACGTGTACTGGCCCTGGGCGTCGGCGGACCAGTGGTCGTTGACGAGGTACGTGTAGGCGGTGTTGTCCTCCAGCGTCTGGAAGGCGTTCCCGACCCCGCGGGGAATGAAGATGGCCTGGCTGGGGTCCATCTCGGCGGTGAACACGGCGCCGAAGGTCGGGCCTTCGCGCAGGTCCACCCAGGCGCCGAAAATCCTGCCGGTGGCCACGGAGATGAACTTGTCCCACGGCTCGGCATGGATGCCGCGGGTGGTGCCGGCGGATTCGTTGAACGAGATGTTGTTCTGCACCGGACGGAAGTCGGGCAGGCCAAGCGCCACCATCTTTTCCCGCTGCCAGTTCTCCTTGAACCAGCCCCGGTTGTCACCGTGGACCGGAAGGTCGTAGAGGACGACGCCGGGGATCGGGGTTTCGTGCGCTGTGAGCTTTTTCGAGAACTCGATCGACATAATCTACTGGCCTTGTTCCTTGTACTTCGCTTCCGTGGCGGCCTTCGGGGGCCGCCACCAGTCCTCGTTGTTCCGGTACCAGGCGATGGTGTCTTCGATGCCGGCCTCGAAGTTGGAGAACTGCGGCTTCCAGCCGAGTTCCTCGCGCAGCTTGGAGGAGTCGATGGCGTACCGCATGTCGTGGCCGGGCCGGTCCACCACGTGCTCGTACGCGTCCGGCGCCTGGCCCATGTGCTTGAGGATCAGCTCGACGACGTCCTTGTTGTTCTTCTCGCCGTCGGCGCCGATCAGGTAGGTCTCCCCGATCCGGCCCCCGGCGATGATCGCCAGGACAGCGGACGAGTGGTCGTTGGCGTGGATCCAGTCACGGACGTTCTCGCCCTTGCCGTACAGCTTGGGACGGATGCCGTCGATCACGTTGGTGATCTGGCGCGGGATGAACTTCTCCACATGCTGGTACGGACCGTAGTTGTTGGAGCAGTTGCTGATGGTTGCCTGCAGGCCGAAGGACCGCACCCAGGCGCGGACCAGCAGATCCGAGCCCGCTTTGGTGGAGGAATACGGGCTGGAGGGGTTGTAGGGCGTGCTCTCGGTGAACCGCTCCGGGTCATCGAGCTCGAGATCGCCGTAGACCTCGTCGGTGGAGATGTGGTGGAAGCGCTTGTTGTGCTTCCGCGCGGCCTCGATCAGGGTGTAGGAACCGATGATGTTGGTGTCCAGGAACGGGCGCGGATCGTGCAGCGAGTTGTCGTTATGGGATTCCGCGGCGTAGTGCACCACGACGTCGGACCCGGCCACCAGGCGCTCCACCACGGCGGCGTCGCAGATGTCGCCCTGCACCAGCGTGAACCGGTCTGCAGGCAGGCCCGCCAGCGACTCCACATTGCCCGCGTAGGTGAGCTTGTCGAGGACCGTGACGTGGTGGCCGGTGTTCTCCAGTACGTAGTGGACGAAATTGGAGCCGATGAAGCCGGCGCCGCCGGTGACGAGGAGTTTCTGCATGAGGCCAGCTTACCGAAGGCCGTTGCCGGCTCAGACCCGCCGGCGGGTCCTCCGGAGGGCTTCGACCATGAGCCGGACCAGCATCACGCGGGCCGCGACGATCTTGGGCAGCGACCGCAGGCCGGCAGGCGTCTGGTTCGATTCGTGGATCCGGCGGTAAATGGTCGACTCGTCAAGGTGGGTTATCGATCCGGCTACATTGCCGCAGATGGCCAGCCAGAGATCGTGTGATTCCCGGACGTAAGCGGGAATCGGGGTGAAGTAGCGGGCAGCCTCCCTGCGGAAGGCCATGCCGCAGCCGTAGTACGCCCGGTACCCGATCAGGATGGCGAACAAGTTTGCCACGTGCCGCCGCGAGTCCGCGGACTTCAGCCGCGGAATCCAGGGCCGGTTTCCGCCGCCCAGCATGTCGAAATTGCTGGCGACCACCATAGAACCGGACAAGGCAGCGAGCATCAGCTCCAGCCGGCCCGGAATCCAGACATCGTCCTGGTCGGACAGGAACACGTACTCCCCCCGGCTCAGCCGGATCGCTTCCTCGAAGCTGCGCACGTACCCCCGGTTGACAGGCGAGCGGACGAGGCGGATCCGCGGATCATCGATCCCCTCCACGATCGCGGCAGTCTCGTCGGGGGACGCATCATCGACCACTACGAGCTCGTCGTCGGGACCCAACTCGGCGAGGATGGACGCTATCTGCTCCCGGACAAAGGCCGCACCCTTGTAGGTGGCCATGCACACGCTGGCCCTGATCTTCGGCACGCCGGGGCCATTCTCGTCGTTCATGCGAACCACTCTAGGCGACTCCTGGGCCAGGGGCCGGTGCGGGGCAATCGCGTATCATCGTTAGGTCAAGCCCCCCAGCACGAGGACCGTACCGCATGAGACCCGTTCTGTTCAGGCTTGCAGGCTTCACCCTGTTGCCGCTGCTGGCGCTGGTCCTGCCGTTCCTGCTCCTCCCGGTCGTTTCGCGAGTCGTGGGGGCCGCCGGCTGGTCCAGCATCACCTCCGGCCAGGCCATTGGCATCTTTGCGTCGACCATCATTCTCTGGAGCTGGAACATCTCCGGCCCGGTCGAGATTGCCCGCGCCGGCGCCTTCCCGCTGCGGGCGGCACTTTATTCCAGGAGCGTCCGTTCGCGGATCCTGCTCGCGGTCGTCGTGCTGCCCGTCATGAGCGTGATCGTCGCGCTCGTGGCCCGGGAGGGTTTCCGCCTCGATGCCATCACCATGGCCTGGGCCACAGCGCTGACCGGTTTCTCGCCGGCGTGGTACGGCATCGGCACCGGCCAGCCCCGGATCCTCGCCGTCTACGACACCCTCCCCCGCTTCTTCGCGGCCATCATCAGCGCCCCGGTCATCCTGCTCACCGGACAAGTCTGGACCTACGGGCTGGTCTCGGTCTTTACGACGCTCGTGGCATTGATCGCATTCCACCGCCGGTTCGGCGAACCCCGGACCTGGCTGCCCCGGAGCCCTCGGACCGTCGTGCGGGAGATCGTGCCCACCGCGGGCACGGCCGGCATCAACTTCACGGGAAGCGCCTACGGCTCGTCCCCGGTTCCGATCGCCACCGCGACGGTGCCGTCGGCTGCTGCCACGGCCGGTTTCGCCTCGGCGGACGCCATCTACCGCCTGGGGCTCTTCACGATCGTGGCGCTCGGCAACACGTTCCAGGGCTGGACCCTGGAGCACGATGCCGCCGACCCGCGCCGCCGCCACTTCGCGGCCATGGCTGCCCACGCGGCCCTGGGGCTCGCGGGCGGGATCTTCCTCACACTGTTCGGCCCGTGGGTCTCCGGCGTGATGTTCGGCGAAGCTGTCCGCGCGGACACCCTGACCTGCCTGTTCTACGGGGTGTCCTTCTTCTTCATCTCCTCATCAACGCCCCTGATCCGGAATGTGCTGATCCCCGCCCAGCGCCAGAAGTCGGTGCTGATGTGGACCGCGGTTTCCGCCGTCGTCGGCGTGCTGCTCATGGTGGCGGCCGGGCTGGCGGCCAACGTTCCCGGCATCGCCCTGGGCATGGCAGTGAGCGAGGCCCTCCTGTTCCTGGGCCTGCTGCGCCCTTCCCTCCGGATCCTGCCAGCGGGCGCCCGCGGCCGGGGCCGGAAGGTAGGATCAGCAGCGTGATCGCCAGATACCCGCGGCCGGTCGCCGCCGTCAACACCGCATGCCCCCGGGTGATCACGAATCCCGAGCCGGACGCCGCCCACTCCGTCAGCCGCCTCCGGGCCGTTGATATATTGGAGAACTATGAAAATTCTTGACTCGACCCGTGTGCTGGTCATAATGCCGGCGTGGAACGAAGCCGAGTCCGTGGGGAATACCGTCCGGGAAGTGCTCAGCGTCGGCCGGCCCTACGATGTCCTGGTGGTCAATGATGGCTCGGCGGATGCCACCGCGACGGTCGCGAAAAAAGCTGGCGCCACCGTCCTGACGCTGCCGTTCAACCTGGGCGTCGGCGGTGCCATGAGGGCCGGTTTCAAGTACGCCCAGCGCCTCGGTTACCAGCGCGTGATCCAGGTGGACGCCGACGGACAGCACGATCCCCGCAATATCCACGAGGTCCTGGCAGGCCTGGAGCACGCGGACATCTCCATCGGTGCCCGCTTTGCCGACCGCGGCGACTATTCGGTCAGCGGGCCCCGCAAGTGGGCCATGCAGCTACTCGCCAAGGTCATCTCAGGACTGGCCAAGACCCGGCTCACGGACGTGACCAGCGGCTTCCGGGCCGCGAACGGGCGCGCCATCAACCAGTACCTGGACCACTACCCTGCGGAGTATCTGGGTGACACCATCGACTCCCTGGTGGTGGCGATCCGCTCCGGCTGCCGGGTGACCCAGGTCCCGGTGGAAATGCGCCCGCGCCAAGGCGGGACTCCCAGTCACAACCCCGTCAAGTCCGCCGTCTACCTCGGCCGGTCCGTCTTCGCCCTCATGTTCGCGCTGACCCGCAAGCGGTCCACCATTTCCGACCCCGCACTGGCCGCCAAAGGAGCCGTCTAATGGGCAACTGGCCCGCCTTTTTCCTTGCCCTGGCGATCGTCGGCGTCGTCTTCGAGATGCTCCGCCGGAAGAAGCTTCGCGAGAAATACGCAGCGCTCTGGCTCTTCGTGGGCATCGGCACGCTGGTTCTGGCCGCGTTTCCGAGCCTGCTGACGATCGTGGCCGAACGCGTCGGCGTCCAGCTGCCGTCCAATCTGCTGTTCATCATCAGCATCCTGCTGCTGCTCGGTGTCTGCCTGCACTTGTCCTGGGAGCTGTCCGTGGTCGAGGACGAGACCCGCACCCTCGCGGAGGAAGTGGCCATCCTCCGGACCATGGTCGAGGACATGTCCTCCCGGGACGGCGACGCTCCGGCGACGCCGACCACGAAGTAGGAGGCCCCGGTGGCACTGGACATCTTTATCCCCTACTGGGGCGACGTTAACTACATGAAACTGGCCGTCGACAGCGTCCTGGCCCAGACCAGCCCGGACTGGCGCCTGACGGTGGTTGACGACGCCTACCCGGGCGACGACGTCAGACGCTACGTCGAGGCCGCGGACGATCCCCGGATCACGTATATCCGCAAGGACAAGAACGAGGGCATCACCGAGAACTTCAGGACCTGCGTCTCGCTGGCCAGCCAGGACGTCCTGGTGGTCATGGGATGCGACGACCTTCTGCTGCCGAACTTCGTGGACGTCGTGCTCCGCGCCCACGCCGAATTCCCCGACGCCTGGATTATCCAGCCCGGCGTCCAGATCATCGACGAGGACGGCAAACCCTCCGTTCCCCTGGTGGACATCGTCAAGCAGCGGCTGGTCAAACCGCGCGGCACCGGGTCCCGACTCGTGGGCGGCGAGCGGCTGGCGGTCAGCCTCCTGCACGGCGACTGGCTCTACTGGCCCTCCCTGGCCTTCCGCCGCGACCGGATCCGGGACTACGATTTCCGTGACGGTTTCCCCGTCATCCAGGATCTCGCCCTCGTCATGGACATGGTGCTTGGCGGGGCCGAGCTGCTGATCGTCCCGGATATCTGCTTCGAATACCGCCGGCACACTCACAGCGCGTCGTCCGCGAAACTCGTCGACGGGTCCCGCTTCATCGGTGAGCGCGACTTCTTCGACCTGGCCGCGGCGCTGTGCACGGCAAAGGGCTGGCGCAAGGCGGCCCGCGCGGCCCGGCTGCGGCTCACATCCCGTGCGCACGCACTCCTGATCCTCGCCGGCACGCTCCGGCAAAGTGCCTCCGGGACGCTCGGCATCCTCCTGCGGCATTCCTTCGGAAAGTGAGCGAACCCCACGTGACCGGCGAGTCCCCCGTCCCTGCCACGGGCGCCACCGGCGTCACCGGCGTGGTCACCGCGTTCCGGCCGACGGCGGCGCTGATCGGCAACGTCGAATCGCTGCGGGAGCAGGTGGACGCCGTCGTGGTGGTTGACGACGGCGGCGGCCCCGGCTTCGAGCCGATCTTCGCCGCGCTGGCTGCGGCCGGCGCAGAAGTGGTGCGCCTCCCGGAGAACGCCGGCATCGGCGCCGCCCTGAACGCCGGCATCCGCACGGCACGCCGGCACGGGAACCCGGACTACATCCTGACCGTGGACCAGGACTCCCTGCTGCCCGCCGGTTATGTGGAGGCGCTGCGCCGTGCCGCCGCGGACGCGCGGGCCGCCGGCGTCGAACCCGGCCTCATCTCCCCGTCCAGGATCCACGGAAACCCGGTGCTGCGCGCCGGGACCCGGAACGGCGTCGCCCTGGGCCGGGAGCCGATCCAGTCGGGCCTCCTGATCCCGGCCGGCACGCTGGACGTCCTTGGCGGGTTCTGGGAAGAGCTCTTCATCGACCTGGTCGACACCGAGTACTATTACCGCGCACTCGCCGCGGGCCTGCCCACCGTCCTCGCCGCGGCGGAGTTCGACCACTCCCTGGGAACGATGGTGGAGGCCAAGGTGTTTGGCCGGCCCGTCCCTGCGGGCGGCCGCCCGCTGCAGGTGCGCACCGCCGCGACCTGGCGCTACTACTACATCTTCAGGAACCGCCTCGTCACGGGCCGCCGGTACGCCGTGCGGTATCCCGCCTGGGTGGCCGGCGGGATGTGGGGCGATCTGCGGCATCTTCTGATCGTGACCCTGCTGGCGCCCGGCCGCACCGCCCGGCTCGGCTCGGCGCTCCGCGGCACCGCCGACGGCCTCCGCGGACGGACCGGGCGCCGGCATTCGGCCTGACACCACCGGGCACGCGGGCCAGCAGGCCCTCCACGGGTTTGGCCGAGTGCAGACCGGTAAGAGAGTATGTATACCATGCGCGGAATAATTCTTGCCGGCGGGACCGGTTCTCGTCTCCATCCCATCACCCACGGCATCAGCAAGCAGCTCGTCCCGGTATACGACAAGCCGATGATCTACTACCCGCTGTCGACGCTGATCCTGGCCGGCATCCGGGACATCCTGATCATCACCACCCCGCATGACGCCGAGCAGTTCAAGCGCCTCCTCGGCGACGGTTCGCAGTTCGGCATCAACCTCAGCTACGTCCAGCAGGCCTCCCCCGACGGACTGGCGCAGGCCTTCATCCTCGGCGAGGAGCACATCGGCAACGAGACTGTTGCCCTGGTGCTGGGTGACAACATCTTCTACGGCCAGGGGATGGGAACCCAGCTGCGCAAGCATGAAAACATCGACGGCGGTGCCGTCTTCGGCTACTGGGTCAAGAACCCCAAAGCCTACGGTGTCGTGGAGTTCGACGACGCCGGCCAGGCCGTCTCGCTGGAGGAAAAGCCGGAGCGGCCCAAGTCCCACTACGCCGTGCCCGGCCTGTACTTCTACGACAACGACGTCGTCGGGATCGCCAAGGACCTGAAGCCCTCGCCCCGCGGCGAGCTGGAAATCACCGACGTCAACCGGACCTACCTCGAAAGGGGCAAACTCCGCGTCGAAATCCTGCCCCGCGGCACGGCCTGGCTGGACACCGGAACCTTCGATGACCTCAACGACGCGTCGAACTTCATCCGGACGGTCGAGAACCGGCAGGGACTGAAGATCGGCGCCCCGGAGGAGATCGCCTGGCGCCAGGGCTTCCTGAGCGACGATGAACTCCGCCAGCGCGCCGAGCCGCTGGTCAAGAGCGGGTACGGCGCGTACCTCCTCGAACTCCTGGAGCCGTAACCCTCCATGTGGATGTCCGTCTTACCGCAGGTCCTGATCGCCTGCGCTGTCCTGGTCCTGCCCGGGCTGATCATCTCCGTTGCCCTGCGATTCAGGGGATTCAGCGCCCTGGCGCTGGCCCCCTCACTGACCGTGGGTGTTGTGGTCATCACCTCCACGTTGGCCCCGTTCCTGAAGGTGCGGTTCGGGCTGCTCCCCGTGGCCGTGGTGGCGGTGGCTCTGTCCCTGCTCGGTTTGTGGGCGGCGCGGTTCCGTCCCTCCGGCCCCGCCGCAACCGGCCTGAATCCGTTGAGGGTGCCGGACGTCCGCGGCGACCTTGCAGCGCTGGCCGGAGCCGTCATCGCCGGCGGGCTCCTCGCCGTCCACACCGTCCACCTAATCGGCAGCCCGCAGGCCATTTCCCAGACGTATGACGCCGTCTTCCACCTGAATTCGGTCAGGTTTGCCCTGGATACCGGCCAGGCGTCGTCGTTGACCCTGGGTGCGATGACCGGCGGCGGCGCCTACCCGGCCGGCTGGAACGCTGTAGCCACCCTCGTCGCCATGGCAACGGGCGCGAGCGTCCCGCTCGCCGTCAATATCACCAGCATCGTCCTTGCGGCCGTGTTCTGGCCGTTGGGATGCCTCCTGTTGGCGCGGTCCGTGGTGGGGGGACGCCCGGCCGCGCTGGTCGCCGCAGGCATTGCGGCGGCGTCGCTGGGTGCCTTCCCGCTGCTCATGATGGACTTTGGGGTCCTGTATCCCAACCTGCTGGCCATTAGCGTGTTGCCCTCCAGCGTCGCCCTGGCGGCGGCGTGTGCCGGGTTGACGCCCGGACTGGTCCGCCGCGATCTCGCCTCGATACTTGCCCTGCTGCTGGCGCTCACCGGCCTGATTGTCGCCCATCCCACGACGTTCATGGCTTGGCTGACGTGGACGCTGCCCATGGTGGTGACGCTGGTGTGGCGCTCTGCGGCTGCCCTTCGGCGGAAGCAGGCCCGCGCCCGCTCGTACGTCTTGAGGCTGGCGTTGCCGGTCGCCGGGTACGCCGTCGCGTTCGACCTGCTGTGGACCAATCTGCGACCGCCCTTGGAGGCTTCGTTCTGGGGCCCTTACCAGAGCATTCCGAAGGCCATCGGCGAAGCCGTCACCATCTCCCCCGATGGCCTGGCACTGGCCTGGCTCGTGGCCCCGCTGGTATTCCTCGGCCTCTGGGCGTGCTTCCAGGACCGCTGGCAGCGTGTGTGGATCGCCGCCGTCTTCGCCTTGTTCAGCTATCTGTTCGTTGTGGTCTCCGGCTTCACCAGGTCGGAAACCCGGGACTTCCTCACCGGCGTCTGGTACAACGACAGCTACCGGATTGCCGCCCTGCTGCCGCTGGTTGCGGTCCTGCTGGTCGCCGTCGGCATTGACTGGGCAGGGCGCCGCATCCTGACGGTGCGCGGCCGGTCCAAGGCCCTCGCGGTGGCCCTTGACGGCTCTCCGCGCTGGGGGCGCGCCGGAACCGCGGCCTACCGGACCGCAGGCATCGCCGCCGTCGTGCTGGCCGCCATCGCCCTGGGACAGCAGGGCGGCCTGGAGCTGGAGGTTGAGCAGGGCTCGAGGAACTACAGGCTCGCCGCCGATTCGCCGCTGGTCTCCACCGACGAGCTCCAGCTCATGAAGCGCCTGCCCCAGACTGTCCCCGAAAATGCCCTGCTGATCGATAATCCCTACACCGGTGCGGCGCTGTCCTACGCGCTGGGCGAGCGGAAGTCGGCCCAGCTGCATGTCATGAGCTACGTCTCTCCGGATGTGAAGCGGATCTACGATTCGATGGGCAACGTGACGACGGACGCCAGCGTCTGCCAGGCAGTCCGCGCGGCGAATGCCTACTACATCCTGGACTTCGGCCCGGTCGAAGTCCACGGCGGAGACCACACTCCCGCCGGGCTGCGGAATCTCGCAGCGAACCCCGGCGTGCAGCTCATTGACAGCCAGGGCGAGGCGAAGCTCTACAAGGTCACGGCCTGCGGGAACTGAACCCCGGCGTGCTGCAGGCTGCGGGGCAGGTTCCGCAGCCTGCAGCGGCACCTTGCCCGCAACCTGCCCGCAGGCTGCGCCGGTCCCTGGCCCGCGGGGCAGGCTCCAGGGGCACCTCCGCGGCCGCTGCCTAGAAACTGAGTTGCCGGGCCAGTGCCGGTGCCAGCGTCTTGGCAAAGGTGTTGGTCATGTGGTTGTCCCGGTACACGAGCACGTTGCCGATCACGGCCGGGCAGATCCCCTGCCGGCAAAAATAGGCGGACATATCCAGAACCTCGACGCCGGGCACGCGTGCTCCGGCCAGCTGCAGGGGGTCTGCGGCGGTGCCGGCGTCGGATGCGCTGAACTGGCACGCGGGCGAGCCTGGTCCATTGGCCTGGACGCAGTCCGGTGCCGAAAATTCCGGATACGGCGTGTCGGGCACGACGGCCACGCGGATCCCGGCTTCCCGGAGCGGCTTCAGGAGCTGGACATAGCCGTTGACGAGTTCTTCCGGGCTGGCCCACGTCCAGTTGAGGGCTTCGCGGTAGCCGGCCGGCGCCATTCCCGATACCACCACCAACTGTGGACGCAGCGTCAGGATGCGCTGCAATGTGGCCTTGTTCTGTTCCGAGCAACTGCGGTACACCGTGGTGCCATTGGCCGCCGGCGCTGCCGTGAAGGGGCATCCGTTCCGGACCATGGCCTGTACCTTCCAGCCCCCGTCTGCGCCGGCAATCACGAGCGGATCCACGTACTGCGCGGCGTGTGAGTCCCCGACGACGACCACCGTCTGGGTGGCCTCCGGCGCGCCGAAAACGCATTGGTCAACCCCGGTGACGGCCGGGTTGAACTTCCCGCACGTCTCCGTCCAGGTCAGTGGCACATCCTTCATGGCGACGGCGGGATCGGGCCGGACGGGCACGCCGTCGGGGACGGCGGCGGGCCGGACGGGATCAAATGCCGTCGCGCCGGGATAGTCGCGCAGGTTCATGGCCGCGTTCAGCTGCTGCGACTTGGCTTCCACGACGCCCCACGGCACCGCCGCTGCCACCGTCGACGCCACGATCAGTCCTGCTGCCAGGACGAAGGCATTCCGGCGCAGCAATCCCCACCGTCCGGGCGTCGATCCTTGGGCGGCTGGGCTTCCGTGCCGGAACTTCTGCTCGACGAGGTGGTAGGAGGCGACCGCCAGGGCCAGGCTGATGGCCACCATGGCGGTTCCCTGGATGACGCCCGGAGCCCGCCCGAGGTGGAAGACGTAGATCACGACGACGGGCCAATGCCACAGGTAGAGGGAATATGAGAGATCGCCGATGTAGGTCACTGGCCGCAGGCTGAGGACCCGGCTTGCCGAGTAACCGGCAGGGCTGCCCGGAGTGGCCGGTTCGGCCGCCGGCGAACCCGCGGTGAGCAGCAGCAATGTCCCCGCGACGGGCAGGAGGGCGATGCTGCCCGGGAAGTCCATCGCAACGGAGAGTGCCATCGCGGAATAGACGATCACGCCCAGGCCGATCCAGCCCGAAAGCCAGGCCCGCACCGGGCCCAGGCGCAATTTGGGAATCAGCAGGGCGCCGATGCCCCCGGCGCCCAGCTCCCAGATCCGCGTGGTGGTCGCAAAGTAGGCCATGTCGTGCTGGGAGGACGAGAAGGCGACGCTGTGGACGAACGACGCCAGTGACACCACCGCCAGGATCCATAAGGAGACGGTTTCGATCCGGAGGCGCCGTTTCACGGTGACGGCCACTCCCGCCAGCAGGATGACGGGAATGATCAGGTAGAACTGCTCTTCCACGGCCAGGGACCAGAAGTGCTGCACCGGGGACACCAGGGCGGTCGCCGCGGCGTAACTGTCCACGCTGAAGGCCTGGTTCCAGTTCTGCACTTGCAGGGCGGACATGATGACGTCCAGGGAAATGGATTGCCAGCGGTTCTGCGGCAGCAGGACCACGGCGCCCAGCATGGTCGCCAGCAGAACCGTGGTGGCAGCCGGCAGCAGGCGCCTGATCCGTTTCGCGTAGAAGGTAGAGAGCCGGATGTGTCCGGTACGCGCCAGTTCCTGGACGAGCGATCCCACGATCAGGAAGCCGGAGATGACGAAAAAGACGTCGACCCCGACAAAACCGCCGGGGAGAATGCCGGGCCAGACGTGATAGATGATCACCATGCCCACGGCCAGGGTGCGCAGCCCCTGGATGTCCAGTCGCCGGCCGTTCCTTCCCGCCCTGGAAGTGCCCGTGTTGCTGGCGGCCCTGGCCCGCTCGGGGGAGCCCTGGGGCTGGGTCAGGACAGCCGCCGACGGCACAGAGGTCACAGTTCTCTTTCGGTTTTCAAACAACGTCATCGGTATTTTGCGCTGTGTGCGCTTGCCTGGAACCTGTTGGGACCATGTCCAGTGGACATGGTCCCAACAGATGCGCTGCCGTTACCGGCTGCGGCACTGCCTAGGCCCGGAGGCGGGCAACGGCCTCATGAATAGGTCCGTCGAATAATACGTTGCCATGCTCGAGATAGACACCCCGGGAACAGATCCGCGACACCAGGTCAAGGTCGTGGCTGACAACCACCAGAGTCTTGCCCTGCTGGGCCAGTTCCTGAATCTTGGCTATGCACTTGCGCTGGAACGGCTCATCTCCGACGGCGAGGATTTCGTCGATCAGGAAGACCTCGGGGTCGGTGTGGACTGCCACGGAAAACGCCAGACGCAGGTACATGCCGGACGAATAGAACTTGACTTCCGTGTCGATGAATTCGCCGATCTCGGAGAATTCGATGATCGCGTCGAAGCGTTCGTTGATCTGCTTCTCTGTCATCCCCAGGATCGCTCCATTGAGGTACACGTTGTCGCGGCCGGACAGGTCAGGATGGAAACCCGCCCCGACCTCGATCAGCCCGGCCACGCGGCCGCGTGTATAGACACTGCCGGAATCCGGGAGCATCACGCCGGAGATGTGCTTGAGCAGCGTGGACTTGCCGGAGCCGTTGAGGCCGAGCAGCGCCACGGTCTCCCCCGTTTCCACCATCAGGGAGACGTCCTTCAGTGCGTGGAACTTCTTGGAAAGATCCCCCTTGCGGCCCTTCACGAGCCAGACAACCGCCTCTTTGATGGAACGGGTGTGGCGGAGCACGAACTCCTTGCTGACATTGGAAACTTCAATCGCGTTTGCCATCTAGAGCTCCTGGGCAAAGCGGCCTTCAAGCCGCCGAAAAGTTAGCTGTCCCAGTGCCAGGACCACCAGCGAAATGATCATGCCGACCGGCAGCCACAGGCTGAACAGGTTCGGCGGCATCGCGGCAGAACCGTCAGTTGTGGGGTACCAGAAGGCATAGTGGAACAACTCGACGCCGACCGTGATGGGGTTTGCCTGGTAGAGGGCGAAGAGCCCGGGTCCCAGCTTTGATTCCACCATGGTCCAGGAGTACATGACGGGCGATGCCCAGGTCGCCACCATCAGGAGCATGTCAACGAGGTTTTCCGAATCACGGAAATACACGTTGGCGGCCCCGAACAACAGCCCGAGCCCGGTGGCCAGGAAGCCCACAATGGCGAATCCGCCTACCGCCGCCAGGAGCTGGAACGCGTCCGGGTGCCACCCGGCGACGACGCATCCGATTACCAGGACAACGAGTTGGGGGAAGAAATGCACGGCCGATACCCAGACCGACGCCACCGGAAACAGCTCCCGGGGAAGATAGATCTTCTTAATCAGGTTGCCGTTGTTCACGATCGATCGCGCGGAGTTCCCGAGGGCTTCGGAGAAGAAGTTGATCAGCACGATTCCGGAGAAGAGATACACGGCATAGTTCGAGAGGCCGTCCGGGTTCCGTGCACTGCGTTCCAGGCCCAGGAAGACGCCCAAGGCCACATAGAACACGAGAAACTGCACGGCGGGCTTCACATAGGACCAAAGGAGACCCAGAACGGAGCCGCGGTAGCGGACTTTCAGTTCCTTGCGGACCAGCAGTTTCAGCAGAAAACTGGACTGGCGAAGATCCCGAAATCCACCACCGAGACCCGGGCGGGTCAATTCCCCGGAAATCGTGGTTGTCACGCTATTTCACTTCGCTCTGGGTGTGTTCTTCGAAGATTTTCTTCCAGGAATCCAGGGACGTAAGTTCCGGCATCGCCGCCTTGTACTGCTTGCTCAGCGACTGCCAGTCCTTGAGCAGGGCAGCGTGCAGGCGGCTGCTCTCGGTGAGCATTTCCCGCACGCGCTTGGGGTCCCGCTTGTACCAGGAAGCGCCGGTTCCTTCAGCGTTGGAGACGATGGCGCTGTCGAACTGCGCGATCCGCCACCAGCGGTTGTCCTGGTGCGCAATGTTGGTCTGCGGACGTTCCGCACTCGTCTTGGTGACCGGGCGGAACAACTGGCGTGCGACCGTCTTGGCAGCCCAGGGAAGGAGGGTGACCCTGGACGGCTGCGACACGCCGTGCCCGCGGCGCGGCGGCTTGTCCATCTTCGGCGTCGGGAAATCGTCCGCGTCGGCCTGGAAAATCGAGTCCGAGTAGCCGGCCATCATCTTCCGGATCTCGGGCAGCTTCGAGGGCAGCAGGTCCGGCAGGTCGGTCGGGCCCTTGAGAACATCCTCAAGCGCCCAGCCACGGCCGTGCGCGGTCGCATACTGCATCGACACGAGGTGCTTGATGTCCGCATACTGCGATTCGCGCACCACGCGGCCGCCGTGCTCGTAGGGGCTGTGGAGCAGCGCCGCCACGATCCGGTTGCGGGCGTGGAAGTAGGCCTGCCAGCCCACGAGGTCGTCTTTGTCGATCCATGACACATGCCATACGGCCGAACCCGGCAGGGAAACTGTCGGGAAGCCGTGCGCCTTGGCGCGCAGCCCGTATTCCGAGTCGTCCCACTTGATGAAGAGCGGAAGCGAGAGGCCGATTTCCCGGATAACCGAAGTCGGGATCAGACACATCCACCAGCCGTTGTAGTCCACATCGCAGCGGCGATGCAGCCAGGAGGTCTGGCGCAGGTTCGAGGACAGGAAATCATGTCCAAGGACCATGTCCTCGCTCGGCAATGACGGCTGGAAGCGGTAGGGGTTGACCACCTCGCCGAACGTGTGGAGAACCGTCCGGTTGTAGAGGTCGAACATGTGGCCGCCGACGATCGTCGGCGTCTTGCAGCGGTCCGCGAACGTGAGCAGGCGGATGATGCTTTCAGGCTCAACCACGATGTCGTCGTCCATGAGCAGGACGTAGTCACTGCCGTTTTCGACGGCCTCGAACATGCCCCGGGCAAAGCCGCCGGAGCCGCCGAGGTTCGACTGGTTGATGATCCGCAGCTTGCCGCCAAGAGATTCATGGACTTCGGCGAAGCCGTCCGCGTCCTCGACCTTCTGCGTGCCCTGGTCAACCAGCAGGATCTCCTGGACATGCTTGAGGGCATCCGGGTTCTCGGCCAGCAGCCGAAGATTGTTGAGGCAGAAGTCCGTCTTGTTCAGCGTCGTGATCTGCAGGGTGACAGACCCGGGCGTGCTCTCAACAGCGGGGCCCTGCCATTCGGCGTCGACCATGACAAGCGGTTCGGAGCCCGCCACGAGGTCGAACCAGTACCAGCCGCCGTCGCCGAAGGGCGCAAGGGACAGCTCAAAGGTGTTCTCCGCCGAACCCTCGACGCGCCGCGTGTCGACGCGCTGCAGGGATCCGCGGGCGTTGGACTTGTAGACGATGACGGATCCGGCGCCCTGGGTGCGGACCTGAAGCCGGACCTTGTCCACCGACGTCCAGCGCCGCCAGTAGCTCGCCGGGAAGGCGTTGAAGTAGCTGCCGAACGATACCCGCTCCCCCGAACGGACCTTGGTGGAGCTGCGGGACAGGAAGTCTTCAACGTGGGCTTCCTTGGTGGAGCTGCTGAAGGACTGTGCCCGGGCCTTCTTGCCGTCGCCGCTGCCGACCGTAGGAAGCTGGATGCCGGTCGCGGTTCCCATGTCCATGTACAGGGGAACCGTGTCCATCTGGCTGGCGTTGGGCAGGATGACCCGCTGCAGGGTGTCCCACTGCTGGGCGGAATCTACCTGGGTGTCGGTTGCGGCGCTCATGCGTCCACTCCTCCGCTTTCAATCTTTGCGCCGCCTTCGAAGTGCGGGCGGATCTTGTTGTCGAACATGGTCAGGGCCGAGCCGATCGCCATGTGCATGTCCAGGTACTTGTAGGTACCGAGGCGGCCGCCGAAGAGGACATCCTGCTCGGCCGCGGCCAGGTCGCGGTACTTCAGGAGCCGGTCGCGGTCCGTGGGCGTGTTGATCGGGTAGTAGGGCTCGTCGCCCTTCTCCGCGGCACGGGAGAACTCGCGCATAACGACCGTCTTCTCCGTCTGGTAGTCGCGCTCCGGGTGGAAGTGGCGCGGCTCGATAATGCGGGTGTACGCAACGTCTTCGTCGTTGTAGTTCACTACCGACGTGCCCTGGAAGTCCCCGACGTCGAGCACTTCTTCTTCGAAGTCGATGGTGCGCCAGGACAGATCGCCTTCGGCGTAGTCGAAGTAGCGGTCAACAGGTCCGGTGTAGACGACCGGGATGTTGCCGACCACCTTGCCCTTGCTGTACTCGTGGGACTCATCGAAGAAGTCCGTGTTGAGCCGCACCTCGATGTTGGGGTGTTCGGCCATCTTCTCGATCCAGGCCGTGTAGCCGTTGGTCGGAAGGCCCTCGTACTTGTCGTTGAAGTACCGGTTGTCGTAGTTGTAGCGCACCGGAAGGCGGGAGATGATGCCCGCGGGCAGGTCCTTCGGATCCGTCTGCCACTGCTTGCCGGTGTAGTGCTTGATGAACGCCTCGTAGAGCGGGCGGCCGATCAGCTGGATGCCCTTGTCGTTCAGGTTCTGCGGATCGGTGCCGGCCAGTTCGCCGGCCTGCTCCTTGATCAGTTCCTGGGCCTGCCCGGGGGTGAGGTTGGCCCGGAAGAACTGGTTGATCGTGGCCAGGTTGATGGGCAGGGAGTAGACCTCGCCCTTGTGCACGCCGTAGACCTTGTGGACGTAGTTCGTGAACGTCGTGAAGCGGTTTACGTACTCCCACACGCGGTCGTTGGACGTGTGGAAGAGGTGGGCACCGTAGCGGTGCACCTCAATGCCGGTCTGCTCTTCCTTTTCGCTGTAGGCGTTGCCGCCAATGTGGTGCCGGCGGTCGATGACGACTACCTTCAAGCCCAGCTCAGTGGCGGCCTGTTCTGCGATTGTCAGGCCGAAAAAGCCCGACCCTACGATGACGAGGTCAGCGGTCACAAACTCTCCTGGTTCGAATGCGGGCAGCGCAATGTTGTGCATTGTCTGCTGGTCTAGCCTACCTGAGACCCTGCGGGTACCGGCGAATCGCGGCTGGCCCCGCGATCAGATG
This sequence comes from Arthrobacter sp. 05N33_2, assembly GCF_056397425.1. Taxonomy (NCBI): domain Bacteria; kingdom Bacillati; phylum Actinomycetota; class Actinomycetes; order Micrococcales; family Micrococcaceae; genus Arthrobacter; species Arthrobacter sp. 05N33_2. The sequence goes on along the minus strand of NZ_JBFTNJ010000021.1, from coordinate 20,441 downwards.
CCACCCCCTTCACGGGTCCGGGAGCCTCGCATGGCGGGGGCAGCGGCGCCGCTCCGAAGCGTTTTCCACATGGATCATTTTCCCCGGCGCTGCCGGGCCGGAGCCTCCCTACTGTGGAACAGGACCCGTGGAACAGGACGGCCGCTCGGAAAGGATGCCGCGGATGATTTACCACTGCACTCTCGCGCCCAGCAGCCTGATGCAGAGCGCCCCCGCAGCAGGTACGACGCCGGACGGGCAGCTCATTGAGCTGTCCGTCGAGGTCCCCGACCCGTGCCCGGGCGCGGACCTGGAGGCTGCCGTCGCCCGGTGCTACGGGACCGGTGAGCTGTCGGTCCGCGGAGCGCCGGTCGCCGCCATGACCGTTGGCGTGCCTCCCCTGGTCCAGGGTGCTGTGCTGGTTGAGGGTGCTGTGCCGGTTGAGGGTGCTGTGCTCGTTGAGGGTGCTGGGCTCGCGCCGGGATCGGGGGCGGGATTCAGCTCCGGGCCGGGCCGACGGCACACTGCCACGTTGCTGCTCGCCGTGGACAGCGGTCCCGGCGCGGGCACGCTGGTCGCCCTGCGGCGGGGAAGCTTCCGGATCGGACGCGGGGGCACCGAGGTCGTGATCCCTGATGCCGCGCTCTCCCGGGAGCACGCGCGCCTGGACGTCGGGGACTCGGACGTCACGATCATGGACCTCGGCAGTGCGAACGGCACCAGCGTCGATGGCCGGAGCGTGCGAACGGCTCCGGTGACCACGGCGTCCTCGATCCGCTGCGGCGATTCCACTATCTCGCTCCGGCTCGGGCCATCGGGCGTGCCCCGTGCTGCCCCGGACGCCGTGACGGTGCTGGCAGGCTCCAGCGTTGCCGCGCCGCTGGTTGTCCGCGGCACCGCCGCCCAAGGCCACCGGGCCGCCATGGCGCTGGCCGCGGTGCTGCCGCTCCTGGTCGGCGTCGGCATGGCATTTCTCACCGGCATGTGGATGTTCCTGGCCTTCACCGCAGTCTCTGGCGTGTCCGTCCTGGTCCCGTTCCTCTCGGGCCGCCGCCAGCGTCGCGAGTTCCAGGCCGCTGTGGCGGAGGCCGCCCTGCAGGACAGGGAACGACGCCGGCACGCCGCACCTTCCGCGGCTGACCTGACCATTGGTTGCGCGGCTGCGGTGCCCCCGGCAGCCCGTGCGCCTGGCGGGGAGCCGCCGGACATCTGCCTGCGGCTCGGGCTGGCGGAACAGAGCGCGAATATCCGGCCCGAACCACCCGACGCCGGCTTTCGGCCACCGTCGCTCGGCCAGGTGCCCCTGACCTTGGACCCGGTCCCGGCGGTGGTGACCGTCCACGGCCCCGCGCCCGCGACGGCCGGACTGATGCGCTCGTTCATCCTGCAATTGGCCGCCTATCCCCTGGCGGACAGCACCCGACTGCTGCTGCATGGCCCTGCGGACACGGTGCCGTTGCCGGCGCGCTTCCTGCCCGGCGTCACACTGTCCGCGAATGACGCCACCACTGCGGCCGTGCTGGCCGCCGGTTCCGCCGCTCCCGACGGTCCAGGCGCTCCCGACGGTCCAGGCGGTCCAGGCGGTCCCGGCCGCCCCGGCGGCCCCGGCGATCCCGGCGGTCCCGGCGGTCCTCCGGGTCATGGCGGGGGATTTGACCGCGGCGTCCTCATTCTTTGGGACACTCCGGCGCAGTCAGGCGCCGCGCCCGGTCCGGGCGCTGCTGGCGCCGGCCCGGCATTCAGGGCAATGGCGGCGGCGCATGGGTGGAGGGTGATCGAGTGCTCGCCGGAGCCCGGTCCCGGCGTACACCCCGGCATTGTCCTCGGCCGGCGCGGCGCCCTGATCAGGGTTGGGTCCCCGCCCGTGGACTTCGTGCCGGATCTGGTCCCGGCCGAGGTCTTTGACCGCTTTTGCCGTGGGTTCAGCGCCGCACGGCGTACGCCGCCGGCTCCCCCGCCGGCTATCCCCCGGCATTGCAGCCTGGCCGACGTCCTTCCCCTCGCGGCAGAGGACATCTCCCGGCGCTGGTCCCGGAGCGGCGCGGAGGCCGGGCTGGGTACGCCCGTCGGCGTGGCGGCCCGGGGTGCCGTGCGGATCGACCTGAAGGCTGACGGTCCGCACTTCCTGGTCGCGGGGACCACGGGTTCCGGAAAGTCGGAGTTGTTGCGGACTCTTGCTGCCGGCCTCGCGGCCAGCCATCCGCCGGACCGGGTCAACTTGCTCTTCATAGATTTCAAGGGCGGCTCCGGCTTGGGTCCGCTCACCGGCCTCCCACACTGCGTCGGCATGCTGACCGATCTGGGCGCTGCGCAGGTGGAGCGCACATTGGTTTCCCTGCGGGCCGAGGTCCGCCGGAGGGAGGAACTGCTCGCCCGGGCCAATGCCCCGGATCTCGCGGCCTACGAGGCGTCACCGGCCGCCGGACCGCCCGTCCCCTCTCTGGTCATCATCGTTGACGAGTTCAGGATCCTGGTGGACGAAGCGCCCGGCGCCCTCACCGAACTTATGAGGATTGCCGCCATCGGCCGGTCACTGGGGATCCACCTCATCATGGCCACCCAGCGCCCGCAGGGAGCCCTGAACGCCGACATCAGGGCCAATGTCACCACCTGCATCGCGCTCCGGGTCCAGTCCGGCCCCGAATCCTTCGACGTTATGGGCTCCGGGCTCGCGGCCGCGATTCCCATCGCACGCCCCGGGCGGGCGTTCCTGGTCCGCGGAGCACAAGCTCCGGAGAAATTCCAGACAGCCACCCTGACGCCCCGGGCCGACCCGCGGTCAGACGGGACGGTCGCGGTTCGCACGGCCACGGACGAGCTGACCCGGCCACCGGCAGCCGCCGGTTTCCGGGCCGACGGCTCCGCCGGACGCGAAGCAGACGACGGCGCGGCCCTGACACCGGTTCCGGCTCCGGCGCTGGCTCCGGCCTTGACTCCGGCGCAGGGGGCGGCGGCGTTGATCGACGCCGCTGCGGCCGTGTGGCAGGGTCTCGGCACACGAAGGCCCCGCCGGCCGGTGGCAGATCCGCTGCCGGCCCTGCTGCCGCACCCAGGTTCCGGGCACGCCGGGCGGGACATGGTCCGGCTGGGGCGGGTGGACCTGCCGGAGCTCCAACGCGTCACGGAGCTGGGCTGGAGTCCCGCCGGGCATGGGCATCTGGGCCTTGTCGGCGCTGAAGCAGGTGCCGGGGACCGAGTATTGGCCCTCGCGGTTGATCAGCTTCTGGCCGGCAGGGTGGAGTCGCACCTGTACATACTTGACGCCGCCGGCGCTTTCAGCGGCGCCGCAGCGGAATCCCGGGTCGGCGCCGTAGCCGGCCTGCACGAAGTGCGCCGGGCTGCCAGGGTGCTGCGGCGGATTGCCGAAGAAGCCACGTCACGGCTCGGTGCGCCTGCGGGCCGGCCGCGGCCCGGGCTGGTCCTGGTGGTCAGCGGCTGGGGCGCCTGGGTTTCGGCATTCCGGTCCGGGCCGCTGGCCTGGGCAGAAGACCTCGTTCATGACATCGTGCGGGACGGTTCCCGGGCAGGGATCACTGTCCTCGTCTCCGGCGGGCGTGAGCTCGTGACCGCGAGGTTCTTCGCTGGCCTGCCCAACCGGATTTTCTTCCCTTTAGGCTCTACCGACGAAGGCCGCCTTGCATGGCCGCGGCTTCCCGCGCTGGAGCCTCTCCCCGGCCGCGTGGCCGTGTTCGGCGCTTTTGTTCCCGCGCCTGTGGCGACCGGGCATGCGGCCCAGCTGTTCGAACCAGYGGCCGCGGACGGGCTGCGTCCCACGAGTGGGGCCGTTTCGACGAGGCCCTTCCGGGTGGACGCGCTGCCCGGGTCGGTGACCGTGGACGAGGTGCTGGCCCGGTGCGGCTCCGGTCCAGGGCAGAGGATTCCGGCGCCTGCTGCCGCGCCCGGCGCCATGCCCGGCCCGGCGGATGTCCCGGTCCCGGCGGTTGCTTTGGTCCTCGGGGTCGGCGGGGACGAACTGCGGCCGCAGGGGATCCAGTTGCCCTCCGGCGGCGTTCTCGCGGTCCTCGGCGGCCCCGGCTCGGGGAAAAGCACGCTGCTGGCTGCGCTGCCGGGGATGAACCCTGCTTGCGCCTGGCTCGCGCCGCGACCGGGAACCGCTTCCGGCCAGTACTGGTCCGGGCTCCACGCCAGCGCGCTCGCGGGCACCTTGGACCGGACAGCGATTGCGCTCGCAGATGACGCCGATCTGCTCTCACCCGAGGCCAACAGGGCCTTGGCGTCCCTGAACAGCCTGGGCTGGAGGGTGATCCTCACCGCGGGATTGGGCCCGGGCTTTGGGCAACGGGTGGATCTCGCTGCCATCGCGCGCGGCCAGGGGCGGGCGGTCCTGATACGTCCGCGCGGGCTCATGGACAGTGAGCCGTTCGGGGTCCGGTTCGAACCGGAGCACAGTCCTCCGCCGGGACGCGCCGTCGTCATTTCCGACGGCCGCGCGACGCCCGTCCAGCTGGCTGCGCTCCGCCCGGCCGGCCGGGCGGCACTCCTCCGCGCCGCCGGCGGCCAGGACCACATCTCCCCCGGGCGGCACGCCGCACGGGACGGACCTCTACAGGGCGGGAGGGGCTCCGGCAGCCCGTGAGGCGAACGCTATGACCCGCTTGTCGAACAGAAGCACGATCGCAGTCACAGCGGGGATCAGCATGGCCAGTCCGGCCAACGGATAGCCGCCGGTCAGGGTGGGGAAGCCAACGGTCAGCACAAAGATTTGGGCCACCAGGGCACCGGCCCGCGGCCAGCGGAACCCCCGCAGCAGGAAGCGTGCGACGGCAAAGAGCCACACGGAGAAGGCCAGCAGCAGGCAGAGCGTAAAGACGGCACCCCAAAAAGAGAGTACCGGCGCCCCGGTCAGAAGCTGGGTCCCGTACCAGACGGCAGCCACGAGCAACGCCGTGGCTTCCAGTGCCACGATCACGGCGATGACAACAATTCCCCGAGGCCGCACAGGGCCACCGCCAGGGGTTTCTCCCGGATTCGGCAGCGAATTTGCTTCGGGAGGCCCGCCGGCATTTTCAGGGAGACTCTCACTGGGGTTTTCGCGGGGATTCTCACCGGGGTTTTCGCCGGCATTTTCACGGGGATCTTCAGGGTTCACAGGGGGCCTTGACACACTGGCACACTACCGGACATAGTCGTCTAGATGTGAGGACGCCGCCACTGAATGTGATGCATCGCTCACGGTCTCGAGGCATCTTGGCCTCTATTACCCCTTGTTTACACAGCGTTAACATGACACGCTTAATCCAGATGACCGAGGGGGCCCCAATGGGCCCTTTTCTTATGAACCCTCTAGTGAATAATTTCACAAAGGCATTTAACGAGTTCCCAGGAATGGAGTGACTGATCAGCATGGATTGGCGTAACCGCGCAGCCTGCCTTGACAAGGACCCGGAGCTGTTCTTCCCCGTAGGAAACACCGGACCTGCCCTCCTGCAGATCGAGGAAGCGAAAAGTGTTTGCCGGCGCTGCCCGGTCGTGGACACCTGCCTGCAGTGGGCATTGGAGTCCGGCCAGGATGCCGGAGTGTGGGGCGGGATGAGCGAGGACGAGCGCCGCGCCCTCAAGCGCCGCGCAGCACGGGCACGGCGCGCTTCCTGATTCTGCTGCCCAAGCACCGATAGCTACGGTGCCGGCAACGATCGCACGACCCTGCAGCAATGGCCGCGGACCCACAGGTCCGCGGCCATTGTCCGTTTAAGCCGGTGCACCCGGAGCCTGCGGTGCGCCCGGCATCAGCGCGGCGTCAGGCTGTCAGCGCGGCGTCAGGCTCAGGACAATCTGGACTGCGGTTCCCCCGCCGTCCCTTCCCTGCCAGTGGATAGTGCCACCGAGTTCACTCATGACCAGCGTGCGGACAATCTGCAGGCCCAGGCCCTCGACGTACGGCGTGTCCGGCAGTCCGACGCCGTCGTCCTCCACCGTCACGGTGAGAAGTTCATCCCCGTCCTCGCTCTCCGATCGGTCGGCGATAAGCCAGACAGTACCGGTGCGCCCCTCCAGCCCGTGCTCGACCGCGTTCGTGACCAGCTCGTTGATGACCAGGGCCAACGGGGTGGCGAAGTCGCTCGGCAGGTCGCCGAAGAGGCCGGAACGCTGTGTCTTGACCTGCTGCGAGGGCGAGGCGACCTCGGCAGAGAGCCGGAACTGGCGGCCGATGAGCTCGTCAAAATCAACGCTCTGGGTCAGGCCCTGCGAGAGCGTCTCATGCACGAGGGCAATGGTCGCCACCCGCCGCATGGCCTGCTCGAGCCCCTGTTTGGCCTCGTCGCTGACCATGCGCCGCGACTGCATCCGCAAGAGGGCGGCGACAGTCTGCAGGTTGTTTTTCACCCGGTGATGGATCTCGCGGATCGTGGCGTCCTTGGTGACCAGCTCCATCTCCCGGCGGCGCAGCTCCGAGACGTCCCGGCACAGGACCAGGGCGCCGAACCGCTGCTGCTCGTCGCGCAGCGGGATCGCGCGCAGCGAAAGACTCACGCCGCGCGACTCGATTTCGCTGCGCCACGGCATCCGGCCCGTGACGACGAGCGGCAGGGTTTCATCGACCATGCGCCGGTCCCGCAGAAGCCCGGCAGTGACCTCGGCGAGGGACCGGCCCTCGAGGGACTCGCCGTCGCCGAGGCGGCGGAACGCGGAGACCCCGTTGGGGCTGGCATACTGCACGATCCCCTCGGCGTCGAGCCTGATCAGACCGTCCCCCACACGCGGCGCGCCGCGGCGCGAGCCTGTGGGCGACGCGAAGTCCGGCCACAGGCCCAGGGTTCCCATGCGCAGCAAATCGTAGGCGCATTGCCGGTACGTTAGCTCGAGCCGCGAGGGCATCCGCGAACTCGACAGGTCCATATGGGAGGTCACGATCGCCAGGGTGCGGCCGTTGCGGACCATCGGGACCGCCTCGACCCGCAGGGCCATGTCGCTGCTCCAGTTGGTCTCGTTGGAGCGTTCGATCGCGCGGCTCTCCCACGCCTTGTCGACCAGCGGCTGCAGGTCCGACCGGATCCCCTCCCCCACGAAGTCGGCGTGGAACACCGTGTGCGTGGTGGAGGGGCGGACGTGGGCCAGTGCCACATAACCGAACTCCGGGTGCGGAAACCACAGGGCCAGGTCGGCGAACGCGAGGTCGGCGACCATCTGCCAGTCGCCGACCAGGAGATGCAGCCATTCGGCATCCCCCGGGCCAAAATCAGCATGTTCCCTGATTGGGTCCGTAAAGATTGCCACAGCACCTCCATTTGCGACGCCAGGGACGGCAGCCCCTTAGCGTCGGACGATTGACCTCAAGAGCCTCAATGCTACCGACAGTGAGGCCATGTCATCGGCCTCGAGCGCATTGACCTCATCAAACATTGACTTCGCCCGGCCCAGCTGCTCCGCGTTCTGGCCCTCCCAGACCGCAAGACGCTCCTCGGCGGGAGTCCCGGCCGGCGTGCACTCGAGCACCGCCGTCGTCATGTCCGAGACGGTGGAGTAGAGGTCATCACGCAGGGCTGCGCGGGCCAGGGCCTGCCAGCGGTCCTCCCTCGGCAGCTTGGTGATGCGTTCGAGCAGGGAATCTGCATGGAAGCGGTTGAAGACCGTGTAGTACACGTGGGCAATATCGGCCACGGATTCCTTGCTGCCGTGGACGATCTTGGCGATGTCCAGGAGCACGAAGCTCTCGAACAGTTCCGCCCAGCGGTGTGCCAGGTCTTCCGGAAGGTCCCAGCTGCGCGCCTTCTCCAGCCATTCGGCCACGCGGGCGCGGTCGTCACCCCGGAGGTAGTCGAGCAGCCGGGCCCGCATGGGATCCATCAGCGGCTTGAATTCGGCCACGATCTCGGCGATCGGACGGGACGCCGACCCCTGGCCGAGGAGCCACCGGACGGCGCGGTCCAGCAGCCGCCGGATGTCCAGGTGGACGGTGCTCCAGTGTTCGGTCGGGAACGACGCCGGCAGTTCGTTGAGTTCCTTGACCATGATGTCGAGCTCGTAGACGTCGCGGAGGGCCACGAACGCCTTGGCGACGGCGGCCTCCGTGGCCGAGGTTTCCTCGATGGCACGGAACGCGAAGGTGATGCCGCCGAGGTTGATCATGTCGTTGGCAACCACTGTCGCGATGATCTCCCGGCGCAGCGGGTGGGTGTCCAGTTCGGCGTCGAACCTCTCCCGCAGCTGCTCCGGGAAGTAGGCCCGCAGCGTCATGCGGAACCACGGGTCATCGGCGAGGTCGCTGTCGCGCAAAGCGGTGGCAAGTTCGATCTTGGCGTAGGCGGCCAGGACCGACAGCTCCGGGGAGGTCAGCCCCTGGCCCTGTTCCAGGCGCTCGCGCAGCGTGTCCGTGGTGGGCAGGGCCTCGAGGTCCCGCTTGAGGTCCGCCGACTTTTCCAGCCAGTCCATCAGCCGTTCGTAGCTCGGGCTCCATTCGGAGACCCGCATCCGGTCGTTGAGGAGCAGGATGTTCTGGTCGATGTTGTCCTCGAGCACCAGCCGGCCGACCTCGTCGGTCATGGAAGCCAGGAAGTCCGCACGCTCGGCGGGCTCAAGCTTGCCTGCCGCCACCATCCGGTCCACGAAGATCTTGATGTTGACCTCGTGGTCCGAGCAGTCGACGCCGGCCGAGTTGTCGATCGCGTCCGTGTTGAGGATGACGCCCTGCAGCGCGGCCTCGATGCGTCCGCGCTGGGTCATCCCCAGGTTTCCGCCTTCCCCAACCACCTTGACCCGCAGTTCGCGGCCGTCAACGCGGATGGCGTCATTGGCCTTGTCGCCGACCTCGGCATTCGTTTCGGTGCTGGCCTTGACGTAGGTGCCGATGCCGCCGTTGTAGAGCAGGTCGGCCGGGGCGAGGAGGATGGCGCGCAGGAGCTCCGGCGGGCTGAGTTCTGTGGTGCCCTCCGGGAGGCCGAGGGCGGTCCGGATCTGCGCGGACACGGGGATCGACTTGGCCTGCCGGGCAAAGACGCCGCCGCCTTCGCTGATGAGCGATTTGTCGTAGTCATCCCAGGAGGACCGGGGCAGTTCGAAGAGCCGCTGGCGTTCCGCGTAGGACGTTGCCTCGTTAGGGGTGGGGTCGAGGAAAATGTGCCGGTGGTCGAAGGCAGCCAGCAGGCGGATGTGCTTGGAGAGCAGCATGCCGTTGCCGAACAYGTCGCCGGACATGTCGCCGACGCCCACCACGGTGAAGGGCTCGGCCTGGGTGTCGAGGTCCAGTTCGCTGAAGTGGCGCTTGACCGACTCCCACGCGCCGCGGGCGGTGATGCCCATGGCCTTGTGGTCGTAGCCGACGGAGCCGCCGGAGGCGAAGGCGTCGCCGAGCCAGAACCCGTATTCGCCGGCCAGTCCGTTGGCGATGTCGGAGAATGACGCCGTACCCTTGTCGGCCGCGACCACAAGGTAGGAATCGTCGTCGTCATGGCGCACGACGTCGGCCGGGGGCCTGACGGTTTCGCCCTCGGGCGTCACGATCAGGTTGTCCGTGATGTCCAGGAGTCCGCGGATGAACGTTTTGTAGCTCTCAACACCTTCGGCCATCCAGGCGCTGCGGTCTGCCGCGGGGTCCGGGAGCTGCTTGGCGTAGAAGCCGCCCTTGGCGCCCGTCGGAACAATGACGGCGTTCTTGACGGTCTGCGCCTTCACCAGGCCCAGGATTTCAGTGCGGAAGTCCTCGCGCCGGTCCGACCAGCGCAGGCCGCCGCGGGCCACCTTGCCGAAGCGCAGGTGCACGCCCTCGACCCGGGGCGAGTAGACCCAGATCTCGAACATCGGCCGCGGGAAGGGCAGGCCCTCGATCAGGGACGGATCCAGTTTGAAGCTCAGGTGGGGCTTGTTCTGGAAGTAGTTCGTGCGGAGCGTGGCCTGGATCAGGTTCTTGAACGTGCGCAGCAGACGGTCGGCATCGAGGGTCGCGACCTGCTCGATCGCTGCATCCAGTCCGGCGAGGACCTCTACCTCCCTGAGCACGCGGTCGGAGTCGCTGAGCGCCGGGTCGAACCGCGCTGTGAACAGGGCGCTGAGTCCCCGGGTGACGTCCGGGTTCGCCAGCAGGGTGTCAGCCAGGAATCCGAAGGAGTTGGTGTTGCCCATTTGCCGCATGTACTTGGCGTAAGCGCGCAGTACGACAACCTGGCGCCAGTGCATGCCCTCCCGCAGTACCAGCCGGTCGAAGCTGTCGGATTCCACGGCGCCGGTCACGGCGGCGCCGAAGAACTCGCCCAGCAGCTGGCCGGTGGCCTGGGGATCCACGCCGGCGGGGTACTTGAGGCCGAGGTCGTAGAGGAAGAAGTCCCGGTGATCCGCGGTCTCGATCTCGAACGGGCGTTCGTCCAGGACCTCGAGGCCGAGGTTGTGGAAGTACGGCAGGATCTGGCTCAGGCTCTTCGGCTCCAGCATGTACAGCTTGACGCGGGCGTCCTCTTCCAGTGTGGCTCCGGCGCCGTCGGGGAGGTACACGTGGACGCCCGGGTGCTCCTTGACGGCTTCGCCGGCCCGTTCGGCCGCGGCACCSTACTTTTCGAAGCGGTCGATGTCCTGCAGCGCGTCTTCGATCTCGTAGTCCACCCGGTATCCGGCCGGGAACGCCTCGGCCCAGACCGCTGCCAGTTCCTTGGCGCCGTCCTCCTTGGTGCCGCCGTCGCCGCGGGCGCGCAGAACTTCGGAAATGCCTTCGCCCCAGGAACGGGCGGCCCGGACCAGCCGCTTCTCCAGTTCGTCGCTGTTGACATTGCTGACGTCGGCGTCCTTGGGCAGCCGGATCCGGAAGAAGAGGCGGGCCAGAGCGGACTCTGTCATGCGCGCCTCATAGTCGATGGAGACGGCGTTGAAGGTCTCCCGCAGTTCCTGCTCAATGCGCAGGCGGACGTTGGTGGTGTAGCGGTCGCGGGGCAGGTAGACGACGGCGGACATGAAGCGGCCGTAGATGTCGGGGCGGAGGAAGAGCCGCGTCCGGCGGCGTTCCTGCAGCCGCTGGATGCCGGTGGCGATGGCGGCGAGGTCCGGGATTTCGATCTGGAAGAGCTCATCGCGCGGATAGGTTTCAAGGATGCCGAGGAGGTCCTTGCCCGAGTGCGAGTCCGGCGGGAAGCCGGCGTCGCTGAGAACAGCGGCGACTTTCTCCCGGACTACGGGGATATCGCGGACGGAWCCGGCGTASGCGGTKGTGGCGAASAGSCCGATGAAGCGGCGTTCGCCGTTGACGTTGCCGGCCGCRTCGAAGCTYTTRACRCCGATGTAGTCSAGGTACGCCGGGCGGTGCACGGTGGAGCGGGAGTTCGCCTTCGTGATCACGAGTGCGCGCTTCTCGCGGGCCTTCTTCCGGCCGGCCTCGGTGAGGTGCTGGACCTGGCGGGTGTCCGCGCCGGCGCGGAGCAGGCCGAGGCCGCTTTCCTCGCGCAGTTCCAGGACATCCTCGCCGGATTCGTTCACGAGGTCGTATTCGCGGTAGCCGAGGAAGGTGAAGTTCCCGTCATCGAGCCAGCGGAGCAGGTCCTGGGCCTGGCGCAGCTCGGCAATCTGCGCCCGGTTGGCCACCCGGTCCAGATCCGCGGAAATTTCAAGGGCTTTCGTGCGCATCTTCGGCCAGTCTTCGACGGCGGCGCGGACGTCGCCAAGCACGCGGGAGATTCCCTTGACCAGCTCCGCGCGCTTCTCCTCGCCGACGAGGTCGATCTCGACGGCGATCCAGGATTCCATGTGCGAGGCGTTGTCGCCCTCGGCGATCAGGTGGGAGAGGTTCGGCATGGCCGCCGTGTCACCGCTGGAGATGCCCAGGTGGGAGGGGACGCGGGCCACCTTGACGAGGTTGCCCGTCTCCCGGTTGCGGGTCACCACGAAAAGCGGGTGCAGCACGAGGTGGATGGGCGCGTTCTGGCGGACCAGCTCGGCGTTGACGGAGTCCACGAGGAAGGGCATATCGTCGGTGACGATGTACAGGACGCTGCAGTCTGCCTCGTCACGAAGGTCGATGTTCGCGATGCCCGGCTTCCGCGTCGCCGCGATCTGGCGGTGGGTTTCGGTCCTTGCCGTCAGGACTTCCTGGGGATAGGCCCGGAAATCCTCCTCCGCGAGGTGCTCGTAGTAATCCCCGAGGTAGCTTTCGCTGCTACCGATCGAAACGGGCTGATCCTCCACGCTGGACCCAGACGACATCGAAACGCCTCCATAAAAGAAGTTCACAGCCGCCTCTTTGCGGCCCTTACGTTGACCCTAACCCTTTGCCCGGCGTCGTGCTGTGGAAGAAAAGACAAAGGATTTCTTATTTCGCTGGGCAGGTGCACAAACCAAAATGGCGATCGCGTGCCTCAACTCGGATTCAGGGGCGGATTCGAGCAAAAGTGCCCCGGACAGGAGGGCGGCGTCGCTCGCCGCGGGGTCGGACGGCAGGAACGCCGACAACGGCGCCGAGGGGCCGTACCGCTCCCAGGCGGCCCGCAGCTGGCGTTCGGGCGAGCGCCCAACGGCGGAGGTCCTGACTTTGTTCAGGACCACTTGCGGCGCCGCCTGCGGGACGGCCGCCCGAAGCTCGGCGAGGCCGCGGACGAGCCTCGGCACCCCGATGGAGTCCGCCGCCCCGACGGCAAAGACCGTGTCGGCCAGCTCCAGGCTTCGCAGGGTCGCGGCGTTGCGGCGCGGCGCGCCACTGTCAAAGCCAAGCTCGTCATCGGCTTCGAGGCAGAAGCCGGTGTCCACCACAGTGACATCCGCAATCTCCCGGGCCCGCTCCAGCACAAGTGTGAGGGCCGCGGCGCGCAGTTCCGTCCAGCGGTCCGCCCGCGTAATCCCGGTGAGCACCCGCAGCGCGCCGGCCTTGGTCGGCACGGTCGTGGCGATCCTGAGCAGGGCATCGGCGTCAAGCAGGCCCTGGTCTGCCAGCCGGCAGGCCTGGGCCAGCCCGGCGGCCTCGTCAAGCAGACCCAGGAGGGCGGCCACGCTGGCACCGTAGCTGTCGGCGTCGACCAGCAGCACGGAATGGCCTTCCGTGGCCAGCTCCCCCGCGATGTTGGCGGCCACCAGGGTCCGGCCCGGCGCGCCGGCCGGACCCCAGACCGCAATGATCCGGCCCTTCGCGCCTGTGCTTGCGGTGACGGTGTGCGCCCCGGAAGACCGCGGCACCTGCCCTGCGGCGGCGACGGGAGGGGCGCCGTCCCCCGCGGCCGGTCCCGGGCCCTCTCCGGTGCCACTGAGCTGCGCCACCGCTGCGGAAATCCGGGCCGCCAGGGCCGCGGCGTCAACGGCCCGGGCTTCCGCTGCCACGCCAATGGTCCGCAGGCGGACAGTTTCCTCCGGATTGTCGGTCAAGGCGATGACGACGACGCCGACGGCGGACAGCCGGTCCACCAGCGAGGCCGTCAGCTCTTCGCTGCCGGCCGCTACGACGGCGGCGCGGGCCAACCCGCTCTGGCAGGCGGCCAGCAGTTCCGCCAGCTCACTGCACCGCCGGACAACGGACACAGGCCCGTGCAGCCGCTCCAGTCCGCCGACCAGGTCATCGCGGGAGTCCCCCACAGTCACCACGGGAATGCTCATCGCGAGGTACCGCCCGGGTTCCACACGACCGCGATCTTTGCTTTGTTGGCCTGGGCCCCCAGCAACTTGGGCATCTGGGCGTCGGGAACGAGCACCATGACCACCGTGGAAGGTGAGGAGCCCAGGGCTGTGCTGCCCGGGGTGATCTGGGCAATTTCGGCGCCGGAGAGGAGCAGGGAGGGCTCGCTGAAGCCGTTGCGGGTATCCGGCAACGCCACCCAGACATCCACGCGCGAGCCCGCCACGGCCTGGGCGGGAAGGGTCTCCTCGACGGTGACGGCCACGGGCTTGCGGTCCAGCCCGTCGAGCTGCCCGACACTCTCACGCGGCAGCAGCTGGTCCTTGCCGATCCGCTGCACGGCCACAAGTCCGGCATCCAGGCCGGTCTCCGGGGTCAGGTAGTGCTGTTCCACTTCGCCGAGCCGCACCTTGACCCGGTGCAGCTTGTCGGTTGTCAGCGTCTCGCCGACGGCGATCGGCTCCCGCGCCGCGTACGCTTCCGTGGTCTGGTCCGCGGCGCCGACCAGCGAGACCACCCCAACGACGGATGCCAGGACCAGCAGGATTCCGACGAGGAGCCGGGGGTCTTTCCAGGACGGCCTTTTCAAACGGGCCCCTTCGGCTGCCGCGCTTCCACTCATGCGTCCGCTCCCCCTGTCGTCGCCGTCCATTCCCGGATGCCGGGCACCCCTATTGTTGCGCCCGGGCCGCCCGGGTGGAAGATCCGGGACCAAACAGGCGCAAACTGTGGATAACGGCACCAGTAGGCCTCAACGGTGGCAAAATGGATTCATGCCCCGATTCCTGACTCTCGCTGACGTTGCCGAGCAGCTCCAGATCAACTCTCCGGCCGCCTACGCGCTCGTTCGCAGCGGCGAGCTGAAGGCAATCCAGGTGGGCGGACGCGGCCAGTGGCGCGTCGAGGAGAAGATGCTCGAGCAGTACATCCAGGAGCGCTATGCCGAGGCCAGCCGCATGATCGAAGAGGCCAAGGCGAAGTCCGCCGGAAGCTGAACCTGGCAGGCTGACTAGCCGCCCGCGGCACCTACGGACCTGATGCCCGCGAGGGCGCCGAAGGGGATGGCAATCACCTGCCGGGCGTTCGCCGGAGGCCGTTCCCCGCCGTCCCGTGTCACGGCCAGGTCCAGGAAGTCCCTGCCGACCGTGTCGATGATGCCGTGGAGCCCTATATCTGCCCTCCCGTGACCGGCAAAGATCGTCACCCGTGCACGGTTCCTGGCGAGTCCCCGGAGGGCGCTGCCCAAACCGAGCCTCCGGCGGACGATTGACGGCTCGGAGACCGCCACCCGCGAAAGACCCCCATAGTGCGCGGCCGCGGCGTAGGGAATGAGTACCTGGTGTTGGGGCTCATCAAGGACCAGGGCCTCGCTGCCCGCGTGGCTCAGCACTCCCTCGAACACCCGCCCCAAGGACAAATGCACGCGGATACTGAGCCCGAGGGACCCGCGGAGCCGGTCCGCGAGCTGCACTCCCGCAGAGTCCACGAGTGCACGCTCGGCTATTTCAGCCTCTAATTCCAGCCGCTGGCGCGCGGCCAGCTGTGCCTCCATGTCCTCAAACAAGGCGTCCCACCGCATTGCGCCAGCGTAGGCGGCCCTCCCGCACTGGTCAATCCGAGGCCTCCCCTATCCACAGGCTCGGACTGCGTCTAGACAAACGGGGCACAAGAGGATCAGACTCAGTTAAACAGGCTTAAAAGTTATCAAATGGCATTAAACACTATCAAACGGTACACATTTCGACTGGAGGAACAGCCCATGGACCGGACAGTGACGCCGCAACCCGCGGACCGGCCCCTGCCCGTCCCCATGCCCAGACAAACAGTCCGGGCCGACGCCGCCATGGCCGCCGCCATCCTGTTGCTCGGGATCTTCCTCGCAGCTACGGGAAGTTTCCTGATTCAGCGCTGGCAGTCCGGCTCGGCACGCCGGCAGTCGCTGTCCTTCGAGGACCAGCTCGGGATCGTGGCAAATACGGCCGGGCTGATTGTCATCACCTGGTGGGTGATGTCGCTCGCTTTCGCCGTCGCGGCGGCACTGCTGGACCGCCTCGGCCGGACCCGCGCGGCGGCCGCCACGGGCCGGTTCAGCCCGGCGTTCATGCGGCGGCTGGTGCTCGCCGCCGTCGGACTGCAGCTGCTGACGGCGCCGCTGGCCAGCGCGGCCACTGCGCCTGGCGGGCCCGGACCGGAAAGACCCGGTCCGGCAGCGGTAGCGGCATCCTGGACTCCGTCACCCGGGGAGGCCTTGGCACCGGAGCCACACGGACCGGGAGCCGGTTCCGCGCTGGATCCGCGGTGGAAGCCGCTGAGCCCGATCGTGGATGCCGGACCGCTGGCTGCACGCCATGTGCGCACACAG
Organism: Arthrobacter sp. 05N33_2; assembly: GCF_056397425.1. Classification (NCBI taxonomy): domain Bacteria; kingdom Bacillati; phylum Actinomycetota; class Actinomycetes; order Micrococcales; family Micrococcaceae; genus Arthrobacter; species Arthrobacter sp. 05N33_2. The sequence goes on along the minus strand of NZ_JBFTNJ010000021.1, from coordinate 4,566 downwards.
GACTTCCCCGGCGCCCGCAGGGAGGTCACGGTCCGGTCCGGCGATTCGCTGTGGAGCATCGCCGCGGCCGCTCTGGGGCCGTTGGCTTCCGACGCCGACATCGCCAGAGAGTGGCCCCGGCTCTATGCGGGCAACCGCGACGCTATCGGAGCCGACCCGCACTTCCTGCGGCCCGGACAGGTCCTGGTCCTCCCGCCGCCGCGCTAGGGGCCGCCGCACCACAGGCCGGGCCGCAGCGCCGGCCCCGGCCCTGGCCCCGGCCCACCGAAGACCACAGGACAAGCCGGTCGGAAGATTCGCCCGGTTCCAGCCACCCGCACCAGCCATCAGCAAAGGAACCGTCATGAACGCAGTCACCGGGATCCGCTCAGCCGCGGCGACCCCCGTCCCGCATGCCCCCGCTCTCAGGGTTGTGTCCGGCACGGCTACACCACCGGCCAACCACGCCACTGCGGCCCCGCCGCCGCTGCGCGTTGTTGACGAGGCCCGAGAGATTTGTGCGATTTCCCGGAGCACCGTGCAGGCGGCGATCGAGGTGCTGGCCGGGACGCGGCCCGCACAGCAGCTCTCCCGGCGCCTGGACCCGCGCTGTCTGGCGGCCCTGCAGCACCGAGCCGCATTGACCCGCCGGGTTGCCTCCGGCAGCTCGCCGACGGCGGGCAGGCTGCACCGCAACCCGTCCGTCAGGTCCGTCCGGGCCTGCCGAGTGTCGGATGACGTCTACGAGGCCAGCGCCGTGGTGGTCGAGGAATCACGGGTTCGCGCGGTCGCGCTGCGGCTGGAGCGCGGCACGGCGGCCTGGCGCGTCACAGTGCTGGAGATCGGCTGAACGGCAGGGCCGGAGGCACAAAACAGGCAGAGAGTCCGCAGAAAACAGGCAGAAAGCCGGCAACAGACAGGCAGAGAACCGGCAGAAGCCAGTCGCCGCCGAGGGCAGCGACGGGCACGAACCTGCGGAACCGGGCCCGGTCTGCAAGGGAATGCCCGGCATGTAAGGGAAAGGAGGCGCAAACACGGGAGGACCGGGGCAAATGCTCCGGTCCTCCCGTGTTGGCGTCGTGCCTAGCGCCGCTTCTTCTTCGCAGCGCGGCGGCCGATGTCCTGCGCCGCGGCCTTGGCCGGGTTTCCCGAACGTCCGGAGACCTTTGCCTCGATCCGGGTCTGGGCGGCACCGTCCTCGCCAGGGGCGGTGTACTGCAGCTGCGCGGGTTTCTCCGGGGCTTCGAGCCCGGCGGCATGGATCTGCGGCTCGTGGTGTTCGGTGTGCTGGCCCTCGGCGTCCGCCACCACAACGTCTTCGGCCGGCGTCACTTCGACGTCAAGGTTGAACAGGAAGCCGACGCTCTCTTCGCGGATAGCCTCCATCATGGCCTGGAACATGATGAAGCCCTCGCGCTGGTACTCCACCAGGGGGTCACGCTGGGCCATGGCGCGCAGCCCGATGCCCTCCTTGAGATAGTCCATCTCGTAGAGGTGTTCCTGCCACTTGCGCCCGATGACGGAAAGGACCACCCGGCGCTCCAGTTCGCGCATGCTCTCGGAGCCAATCGCCTGCTCCCTGGCCTGGTAGACCAGACGGGCATCGGAAAGGATCTCTTCCCGGAGGAACTCGGTCGTGATCCGGGACTTGCCGCCGGCCTCGTCAATGACGTCGCGCGGGGTGAAGCTCACGGGGTACAGGGTCTTGAGGTTGGACCACAGGAGGTTGAAGTCCCAGTCGTCGCCGGTGCCCTCGGCTGTAGCTTCGTCGATGAAGGCGTTGATGGTGTCTTCCAGGAAGTACTGGACCTTCTCGTGGAGGTCATCGCCTTCGAGGATGCGGCGCCGGTCGCCGTAGATTGCCTCGCGCTGGCGGTTCAGGACGTCGTCGTACTTCAGCACGTTCTTGCGCTGTTCGGCGTTGCGGCCTTCCACCTGGCCCTGGGCCGAGGCGATGGCGCGCGAGACGAGCTTGGATTCGAGTGCGACGTCGTCGGGCACCGAGCTGTTCATGAGCCGTTCGGCTGCGCCGGAGTTGAACAGGCGCATCAGATCATCGGTCAGCGAGAGGTAGAACCGGGACTCGCCGGGGTCGCCCTGGCGTCCGGAACGGCCGCGGAGCTGGTTGTCGATGCGGCGGGACTCGTGCCGTTCGGTGCCGAGCACGTAGAGTCCGCCCAGGTTCAGGACTTCCTCGTGTTCGTCCTTGACGGACTGCTTGGCGGATTCGAACACCTCGGGCCACGCGGCCTCGTATTCCTCGGAGTTCTCCTCCGGGTCCAGGCCGCGCTTGGCCATTTCGGCGACGGCGGTGAATTCCGCGTTGCCGCCGAGCATGATGTCGGTACCGCGGCCGGCCATGTTGGTCGCGACTGTGACGGCGGCCTTGCGGCCGGCCTGGGCCACGATGGACGCTTCACGGGCATGGTTCTTGGCGTTCAGGACCTCGTGCCGGACGCCTTCCTTGGCCAGCAGCCGGGAGAGGTATTCGCTCTTCTCAACGCTGGTGGTGCCGACGAGGACAGGCTGGCCGTTTTCGTGGCGTTCGGCGATGTCCTTGACGACTGCGTCGAATTTGACGGTCTCGTTCTTGTAGACAAGGTCGGCCTGATCGATCCGCGTCATGTCGCGGTTGGTCGGGATGGCAACGACGCCGAGCTTGTAGGTGCTCATGAACTCGGCGGCCTCGGTCTCGGCCGTGCCGGTCATGCCCGCGAGCTTGKCGTACATGCGGAAGTAGTTCTGCAGSGTCACGGTGGCGAGMGTCTGGTTCTCGGCCTTGATCTCGACGCCTTCCTTGGCTTCGATGGCCTGGTGCATGCCTTCGTTGTAGCGGCGGCCGGCGAGAATGCGGCCGGTGTGCTCATCGACGATCAGCACCTCGCCGTCGAGGATGACGTAGTCCTTGTCGCGCTTGAACAGCTCCTTGGCCTTGATGGCGTTGTTCAGGAAGCCGATCAGGGGCGTGTTGGCGGACTCGTAGAGGTTGTGGATGCCGAGGTAGTCCTCGACCTTTTCAATGCCGGCCTCGAGGACACCGACGGTGCGCTTCTTCTCATCGACCTCGTAGTCGGTCTCGGCCTGCAGGCGTGTGACCACCTTGGCGAATTCGCTGTACCAGCGGTTGGTGTCCCCCTGGGCCGGACCGGAGATGATGAGCGGGGTGCGGGCCTCGTCGATGAGGATCGAGTCCACTTCGTCGACGATGGCGAAATGGTGGCCGCGCTGGACGAGTTCCGAGCTGTCCCACGCCATGTTGTCGCGCAGGTAGTCGAAGCCGAATTCGTTGTTCGTTCCGTACGTGATGTCCGCGGCGTACTGTTCGCGGCGCAGCGCAGGGTCCTGGTTGGAGAGGATGCAGCCGCTGGTGAGGCCGAGGAAGCGGTAGACGCGGCCCATGAGGTCGGACTGGTATTCGGCGAGGTAGTCGTTCACGGTGACGACGTGGACGCCCTTGCCGGTGAGGGCGTTGAGGTAGGCCGGAGCKGTGGCCACCAGGGTCTTGCCTTCACCGGTCTTCATTTCCGCGATGTTGCCCAGGTGCAGKGCGGCGCCRCCCATGAGCTGGACATCGAAGTGGCGCATGCCGAGGGTACGGGACGAGGCCTCGCGTACGGCCGCGAACGCTTCGGGCAGCAGATCGTCGAGCTTCTCGCCGGCCTGGTGGCGTTCGCGCAGCCGGTCAGTTTCTTCACGGAGCTCGGCGTCCGTGAAGGTCTGGAAGGAGCTCTCCAGGGCATTGATGGAATCGGCATAGTTCCGCAGTTGCCGCAGGGTTTTTTTGTCACCCGTGCGGAGAAGTTTTTCGATAAGTGATGCCACGTGAAGTTGCTCCCAGTCTCAAGCTGCCGAATTCTGGCGTGTTTAGTCTACGGGAGAGACGCAAGGCCGGTGGCGCCTGTTCCCTCACAGCGGATAGTGCGGTTTACCGGGCAGCCACGGCTTCGGCGAGCGCCGGCGCAAGGTTCCCCATTGGCGAGACAACTACGTCGTCCAGTCCCAGCCACTCTGCCATGAGCTGCAGTTCCGCGGCGAGTTCGACGGCGGTGTCCTCCGGCGCGCCGGGTTCGGCGTGGGCGGCCCTGGCCAGGAGCCGCCCGCCGGCCCGGTCCGCTTTGAGGTCGACCCGTGCGACGATCGCGTCGCGGAGCAGGAACGGCAGGACGTAGTAGCCGTACTTCCGCTTCGGCTCGGGCGTGTAGATCTCGATCCGGTAGTGGAATCCGAAGAGCTCCTCGAGCCGCCGGCGTTCGAACACGAGGGAGTCGAAGGGGCTCAGGAGCGCCCGGCCGGTGGCCGAGCGCGGCAGTTTCGCCTCCACGTGGCGGTACAGGGGCCGGTCCCAGCCGGATACCGTGACCGGCTGCAGCCGGCCGCTGTCCACGAGGTTCCGGACGGCGACGGCGGCGTCCTTCTGCGGTGTCCGGAAGTAGTCGGCGAAGCATCGCACCGTCCCGATACCGTGGGCCTGGGCCGCGGCGTCGATCAGCCGGTCCATGGCCGCGGCCGCATCCGGTTCGCGTGCCACCGCTTCCTTGCCCGGTCCGGGGAGCACCCGGGCGGTGAGGGTGTAGCGCCGTTCGAAGG
>NZ_JBFTNJ010000020.1:0-51411 GCF_056397425.1 Arthrobacter sp. 05N33_2 | reverse complement strand
GCGGTGTTCATCACGGTGATCAGGTGTTCGAACTGGTCCGTGGTGGCGAAGATTTCCAGGTGCTGCAGGCCGTGCCGGGGTTTGCGGAGGAAGGCGCCCTGGAGCTGGCGGAGCAGTTCCTCGGAGGGTTCGGCGCCGTCCTGGTCCAGCGCCTCGGTCCACCGGCGGGCGATCCGGGCCAGGAAGTCGGCGTCGTTCTCGGCCGCGGTGCGGGTCAGGGCGTGCTCCATCGCCGCCGCGGCCTCCGGGAGGCAGCTGTGCCGGACCCGGTCCAGGGCGAGCGTGATGACGGTCGCGGCGCGGGAGGCGACCTCGCCGGCCGCGACGGCGGCTCCGAGCTCCGGGTGCACGGGCGGGATGGGCCGGCCGGCGAGTCCCTGCCGGGGCAGCAGCGTGTCGGCGAGGCAGAGCCGGCGCCTGGCCTCCGCGGCGCTGATCCGCAGCCGCGCCCGCAGGAACTCCACCGTGTTCCGGTACCCGTCATCCAGCACCGATTCCGGCACCGCCGGCTCACCCGTTCCGGGGCTTCCGGCGGGAGCCGAGGACAAGGAGGTGCCGGCGGGAACCGCCCCAACAGACGTGCCGGAGGGCTCCGCAGCAGCGGACGTGCCCGCGGGAGCCGAGGCCAGGGAGGCGCCAGCGGGTTCCGCGGTTCCGGGTGCGCCGGTCTGCCACCCGCCGGGGCTCTCACGCCAGCCGGTGGTCCACCCGGTGACCGCCCCCGTTACGGCCCCCGTGGCCGTGGCGGCGGACTGCTTCCTGGTCCGGTCCACGGCGGCCGCCGCGACGAGCTGCAGATACTCCACCGCGCGGGAGACTTCCTCCACACTGCCGGCGAAGTCCGACGCGGCCCGGAATCCCCACGACCCCGCATCCTCCACCGCCGTCGAACCCACCGCCCGCAGCGCGGCCAGGGCGGCGTCCATACCGGATTGCCCGACCGGGGTTGCGCCCAGGTCCGTGCCCTCCGCCTCGTCCCCGCAGGCGGTGAAATCCCTGATGAAATCCCTGACGGCTTCCATGGCTCGAGTCTATTTGAGGGCTCCGACAATTTTAGGAGGGCACCGTGCGTGATCACTCTCAGACCGCGGCGCCACCTGCCCACGGATCGACGGGCGATCAGGCAGGTTTCACATCGTGCTGTGCAGGACCCGTGGGCGGCCAAACTGCGTGTGAACTCCGGGCGAGAAAAGTACGGATTCGGGTGGCCCGGCCACTTCGATTCCCGCGGCGCGCACGAGTTGGTCCTCAAGGCCGAACAGCTGCGCGCGGTACAGCGGCCATGCACTGTGCGTGTTGGGCACATAGATGGTCCTGCCCCTGAACCGTGAATGCAGACCGAACCGCGCCGTGAGGTGGATCGACAGCGCGTCGGTGGCTGCGACGTCGGGCTCTGGGACGACCGAGAAATCGCTCAGGGTGCCGCCTCGAAAGCGTCGCACGGAATACCCAGTCGACGCCGATCCGGTAAATCCATCGGCACCCACGTAGCTCGCCCGCGACCACACATAAGGTATCCCGGCCGCCCGCGCGGCCAGCACCACCGCCAAGCGTGAAGCATCCAGGCTCCGGAAAACGACACCACGGGTGCCGTCCGGCTCGCGGGAGTAGAGGCGCACGTTGATCTCGTTGAAGCTTCCGAAATAGGGGATGCCGGGACCTCGACCAACTCCGGCACCCTGCATGCGGAAGCCGATGAGCCCCACCCAGGCGGACCCGTCGCACACATCCGGCGCGACGCCCGGTGGCATGAACCGCGCCGCCACTGCCTCAGGAATGCGCCAGTGCAGGAAGACGGCATCCAGCCAACGCTGGTCCATGATGATTGGCGCCGGAAGCTTGGGTGCAGCCGGCCACGGATCAACGCCCAATCGGATCAGCTCCCTTCAGTCGGCGGGGTCTTCGGTCGGCAGGACACGAGCCGGTCGGCACCATGAGAATCGGTCGGCCGGCGGAGTCACTTGGCATCGGCAAGGTTCGCGGAAGCGGGGTCAGTTCAGTGCCCGGGATCCCTCCGGAAGGGCTCCGCCGGCCAATACTGCCGCCGTCGCATCGGCCAACGCTGTCAGCGCCACGCGCTGGGTCCACGGGCCGTAGGAAATGCGCGCCACGCCAAGTTCCTGCAATTTGGCCGGTGCCAGGGATCCGGGCACATTGATGACCGAGACCTTGTTCCACCCAATGCCTTCCACCAACGCGGTGACAGTCGGCTCGTCCAGCAGGCCCGGCACGAACACCGCGGTCGCACCGACGTCGAGGAAGGCCCGGCCGCGCTCAATGGCGTCCGCAAGCACCGCAGAAGGGTCCCGGTCCTTGCCCTTCAAGAAGGCGTCGGTGCGGGCGTTGAGGACGAAGTCGATGCCCTCGGCCTCGGCGGCGCGGATTACAGCGCTCATCTGTTCAACGGCGTCTGCGAGCGGGCGCATCTGGTCCTCGATGTTGGCTCCGACAGCGCCGACGCCAATCGCCTTGCGAACAGTTTCGCCGGGATTGCCGTAGCCCGCTTCGAGATCAGCACTGACGGGCAGCGACGTGGCGGCGGCAATCACCCCGACGGCGGCGATCATTTCGTCCACCGGAATGTTCTCGCCGTCTTCGTACCCGCGCGACGCAGCGATGGAGTGGCTGGCCGTGGCCAATGCCTTGGTCCCCGGAACGCCGGCAACCACCTTCGCGGTGATCGCGTCCCAGACGTTGACGAGTTGGAGAATTTCCGGTGCGTGGTGGAGACGGAGCAGCTCGGTGGCTTTGGAGGCACGGGAACGCGCGTGGTCTGTCATGCCGCGAGCCTAGCGGGGCACCGTGCCAGCCGGAAGGGTTTCAGCCTGCCGCGGAAGAGTCAGGTGATCCCTCGCGCTGAGTCTGCCAGGGCCAGCGTCCGGTGATTTCCAGCTCGAGCGAGAAGCTCAGGAAGGTCCGGATGAGCACGATAATGGCAAGCACGCCGACGCTCTCGAAGGTTGGTGTGATGGCGACGGACCGGATGATGTCGGCCGCGACCAGCAACTCCAGGCCGAGGAGGATGGAGCGTCCCAGCAGTTGCCGGTACGAGCGGTAGAAGGACAGCGGTGCGGAACCCGCCGGCAGGCGCCTGGGCTGAAATCCGCGCAGCGCCATAGGAATGGACACGAGGGCGCCGAGCACCATGACGGCCACCCCGGCAAAGTCCATGAGGCCGCCGGCCGCCTCGATAATGTGCTGAAAATCCATTGTTCCCCTCGGAGAAGGTGGGCGTTGAGATTCAAACTTTAGGGGTGCCGGAAGCCGATACCGGCGAGAACGGCTCGGTAGCCTTCTCGGAAACTGGGGTATTGAAACTCGAAACCTGTGCTGCGGAGCAGCCCGTTGCTGGCCCGCTTATTTCCGCCCCGGGAGGGTTCGCCGCCCGCCGCTTTGCCGCCCGACGCCGATGTGCCGGTGGTGCCGCCCGCCGCCGCCTCGCCGTCCGCCGCACCCGCGGTACCAGTGGACTCCGACGCAGGCCGAGGGAGTCCCAGTTCCGCGGCCAGGAATTCCAGCACGTCGCCGAGTTCGGCCGGTTCATTGTCCACGCCCAGATAGACCGCCGCCGGAACCGTGCCCATGGTGCACAGATGGACGATCGCGGCGGCGGCGTCGTCGCGGTGGATCCGGTTGGTGAAACGCGAAGCAGCAGGAATGACCGCGGTTCCGCCGCGCACCTGGTCGATCAATCGCGTCCGGCCGGGGCCGTAGATTCCGCCGAGCCGCAGCACTACGGGGGTGATGCCGGTGCCGCGCAGGCGGCTGTGGAGGAGTTCCTCTGCTTCGCGGATGATGCGGCCCGAGAACCCGCCGGGTTCCGGCGTAGTGCGTTCATCAATCCAGCCGCCGCCGGCATCTCCGTAGACGGCCGTCGAGGACACAAACAGGACCCTGCGGACGTTTGCCCCGGAGGCGAGGACCGCGTCCAGGACGTTCGACAGCCCGTCCACGTAGGCGGCACGGTACGCCTCCTCGGTCGGGGAATCCGCGGCAATCGCGACGACGACGGCGGTGGTGTCCGCCGGGATGGGCGGCAGCTCAGCGGAGCCCACGTCGGCGGCGACTCCCTCGATGGCGGCCGGGAGTTTCTCCGGCGAGCGACGCCACCCCACCACGCGGTGGCCAGCCGCCGCGAAACGCAGCCCGGCCTCGGTGCCAAGATCGCCGCAACCGGCCAGCAGAACAGTCATGAAGCCAGTCTGCCAGCCTTCGGGAAGCGCCACGGACAGGCTTGAGGAAAACTTGAACTGATCTTGTCGCCCGCTGAAGCCTTGCCTTGAAGGAGGCCGGGCATCGTTGTAAGGGTCAGCCAGGGGGCTGGCGGATGCTACATACGTCGCCCGGCCAGCCACGGCCGGCTCCACGAAACGGAATCTCCAATGGGTCTCAACCTCAACTCCACGTCCAGCAAGGTCCTGGCTTCCGCCGCCCTCCTCGCCGCAGCTGCCGGCGTGGCCGGGATGGGCACCTACGGTGGCTTCACGACCAGCACCTCGGCCTCCGCCGCTGTCAGTTCAGGCACGGTAAAGTTTGAGGTCGGAACCGCCGGCGCAGCCAACAACCGACTCACCATTCCGGCCTCAGGTGCAATTCCGGGCGACACCATCCAGCGTGCAGTGACATTGACCAACAGCGGTGACCAGGACCTGGCCGCAATTACTCTCACCACCACAGCCACACCGTCCTCTAAGCTGGACTCCGACACCACCAACGGCTTGCAGATCAAGGTTGATGCCTGCAAAGTGCCGTGGGCTGAAACTGGCACTTCGCCCTCGTTCACCTACACTTGCGCCCCCGCCAACACCACGGTTGTCATGTCGTCCCGGGCCGTGGTCGGGGCGAATATGCCGATGCTTGGCCTCGCCTCCCTGACTGCCAAGCAGGCCGACAACCTCCGCGTCACGCTCTCCGTTCCCAATGGTGCTGATAACACGTTCCAGGGACTGACCAGCACCATCAACTTCGTCTTCGACGCCGCACAGCGCGCCGGCGGCGCCAGCAAGTAGCGATTCTCGGGTRCTCAGTCCGGCCAGGTCTCGGCCCGACTGAGCACCCGGCTTTGCCCGCACTATCCACACCGGCAGGAGGAACGGTCCCGTGAGTACAGCAATCAACGCAGGTCCCAGGGATTCCGTCGACCACCTGGTGGCGGACGGCACCGTTCCGGATAGTGCCGTCCAGGACCCTGTACCTCAGAGCCGCGGACGACGTCGGGCCGAACCGGCCCCCGCCCGCACCCGACGGCCGGCGTCCAAGGCTGGTGCCGTGGCCGGACGAGCATTCTTTACGATCCTCCTCGTCGTCGCCGCATTGGTTTTCCTCTTTCTCGCCGTCGGGCCGCGCTTCCTGAGCTACCAGACGTCTTCCATGCTCACCGGGAGCATGTCGCCGGGGATCAACCCGGGCGACGTCGTTGTCAGCGTGAAGACGCCGGTCTCCGAGTTAAAGGTTGGCGATGTCATCACCTACAGCATCCCCATTGACGATCACCGGATTGAGACCCACCGGGTGGCCAGCATCAAACGCGAAGCCGGCGCGACGTCAGTGACCACCAAGGGCGACGCGAACGCCGGTCCAGACCCTTGGACTGCGGTGTTGTCCGAGGACTACGTCTACACGCAGGCCGGAGTCGTGCCGTATCTGGGCCACGGCATCAGGGCCCTGCGTGAGCCGCTTGCCCAGTCGATACTCCTCTACGGCGCCTCTGCCCTGTTCGTCGTCGTCGTGCTGACGGCGATCTGGCGGAAGCCGCGCTAACCGGCGGAGGCGTGGTCCTGGATTCTGCGCAAGCCGGCGGGATTGGCCGCTGCTTCCACCGGCGCCATGCGGTAGCCAACGCCGCGCACCGTGCGGATGAACCGCGGTTCGCGGCCACTGTCGCCAAGTTTCTTGCGCAGGTTGCCGACGTGCACCTCCACGAGGTGCTCCTCCCTGGGCCATTCGTTGCCCCAGACCTGGGTCAACAGGGCCTTCCGGGACCACACACGACGCGGTGCCCCGGCCAGGGCCTCCAGGAGGTCAAATTCGGTGCGCGTCAATTCCAGTTCGACACCATGGAGGGACGCCACCCGGCCCTCGGCCTCGACAACCAGCGGCCCGTGCCGGAGGACGCCGTGGGCATCTGTGTGCCGGATGCCGGAACCTGTGGCTGCGGCGGACTCGGGCGACTGCTCCCCGGATGCCGCGGGCGCGGCGGCGCTGGCCGGCAAGGAGACCGGGGGGACGGCGCCGACGTCGCTCGCACGACGGCGGGGAGGCGCCCCAGGGGCACCGGGCGCCCCGGGTGTACCGGATGCTGAGTCGCGGTGCGCTGAGTCGCGGTGCGCTGAGTCCCCGGGAGCGGGCGGTGTGAAAGCGGCCGGCATGAAATCCGTTGCACGGCGCCGCGGCGTGGGGCGTTGCGCGGTGGGCCGGTGCCGCCGCATCACTGCCGTCACCCGGGCCTGAACCGAGCGCGGGCTGAACGGCTTCCGAATGAAATCATCCGCACCGATCTCCAGTCCCATCACCTCGTCGATCTCGTCCGACCGGGCCGTGATCATGACGACGTAGGCATCGGAGAATTTGCGCAGCCGGCGGCAGACCTGCACGCCGTCCAAATCCGGAAGCTCCAGTTCCAGCGTGACAAGATCCGGGCGGTGTTCCTGGATCTTCAGGAGGCCCTCGGCTCCGGAACCGGCCTCAAAGACGGCGAAGCCCTGCAACTGAAGTGTCCGGCAGATGAGGAGACGCACGTCGTCGTCGCCCTCTACAACCACAGCGCGGAGCTGACCCGGTGAATCCAACATAACCCCAGCTTCTAAGACCAATTGACCCGTGAGTAGCAACCACCCCATGCGTCACGGAGTGTGACACAAGCCACAGGCGTAACAGTGGGATTCAGGCTAACAGGTTTTCTTGAGCAAAAGTTGAAGTTCAACCCGGTACGGTGTTGAGGCTCGGCTGTCAGAGTTGAGGCAACGATCAACGGCCCGGAGAGAAAGTGCCATCAGTGAACCTCGCCAAGCACTCTGCGGCATCCCTGCAGGTCCGGTCCGCGGGGTTGGCTCATCGGGCTGGGCTGCTGGCCGTCCCTCTGGCTGTGGCCTTGGTGCTGGGGGCTCCCGGGCTGGCCTACGGGGCGTTCACGGCGCGAACCACTGCCGCCCTGAACGTGGGCACCTATACGGTCCCTGCGCCGGCATCCATCGGCGGCACGCTGGTATGCACCACCGACCAGGGGAAAAAGGGTGCAGCCATCAGTTTCACGGGCTTCGCCGCTGTGGGCCGGGCCACGGGGTATACGGCGACGTTGACGTCTCCGACCGGGCCCCAAGCAGTGAGCGAGATTGCCCCCGAGGACACCACGCATGAGGTTAAGGTTCTCAGCAAAGGCAACGGCAAGGGAACCTACACGTTCACTTTCTCCGCCCGGGTAGGCCCATGGACCGGGCCGGTTCTGCAACAATCTGTCACCTGCTGAACAGCGCGCCGGCGAACAGTTTGCCCGCGAGCCGCGTGCCCGCGCCGGACTCCGCCGCCGAACCGGGTGCCCGCGCCGGACTCCGCCGCCGAACCGGGTGCCCGCGCCGGACTCCGCCGCCGCCATAGCCGCCATCGCGGCGATCGCAGCGAACGACGCCGGGACCCGCCCGGGGCCGCCCGGCGTCGTTCAGTGCGGCCCTTTTCTACCTCGCCGGGATCGGGAAGAACGCCCGCGGATCCTGCATCAGGGCAGGGTAATCGAAGGCGGAGCGGTCCACGATCTCGTCGACCTGGAAGTTGCGTGCGAATTGGCCATCAACCGTGATCGGGCGGCCCAGGACCTTGCCGACGGCGAAGGCGGCGCCGTCGTTGACCGGGATGGCAACCACGGAGTTGCCGGGCAGGGTGGTGAACGCCTCCTCCTGCTGCTGGCGCTTGCGGGTGGGCTTCTTGACGAGCTGCTTCGGGGGCAGCTTGCGCACCTTGCTGGGACGGCGCGAGCCTGAGTCGGCGTAAACGAACTGGTAGTCGTCGTCCGCGGGGACCTTGCTGCGGCCAACAGGCGGCAGGCTGACAGTCTTCAGCTGTGCGGGCTCGGTATCGCCGAGGGGCAGGCGCAGGACCCACATGCGGTCCCCGGCTGGATCCTCGGGCACCAGCTCGTGCTTCGGTTCGGGCCAGATGTACTCCAGGTCCGGGTCCGTGCCGGGGAATACCTCTGTGTAGAACCGCGGATCCTTGGCGATCAACCTGGACCGGTGGCTGAGGTGGAAATCCGCATTGCCAAGCCATGGCGGCATCGGGATCTTGGCGGCGTAGTCGGGGTGGGCCGCCTGCGGGGCGAACTCCATGATTTTCTCGCGCATGGTGTCCTCACCGCCGCGGGCCGTCCATTCATCCACTATGGCCAGGCCGTACATGGTCAGCGCAGGAACGTACCCCATCCACATCCTGATCGCCGGGTGCGACTGCCAGCCGTACTCCGGGATCACCAGCGCACGCAGGATCTGCAGCGCTTCGACGCGCTGCTTGCCGAGCCGCACACGGTCCAAAACCGCGGCGCTCTGCTGGAAATCAGGGAAGGGGAGGAAAGTCTGCATCTCTCCAGTTTGAGGCCACGGACCAAATGCGCCAATTGCTGGCGCGCGGCGGTGAGGGTGCTCACATGACGGAACAGGGCAGACAGGCGTGCTGGAGAGCGGCTAAAATAACATGAACCACTCCCGCCGCCACGGAAGACACGCCCATGCCTTATCAAGCAGAGCCTTATCAAGCAGAGCCCTATTCAGCAGAACCATCTCTAGCAGAGCCTAAGTCAGCGGAGCCCATTACTGCCTTGCCTTTTACAGCAGAGCCACCAACAGTAAGGGTGGCACCGGCGCCGTTCGTGCCCAGGTACGGACAAATGCTCAGCCCCGACGCCCACGGGATCGTGGTGCTGGAGGAATTCACGCTGGATCCGGTTGCCGCCCGCGACGAGCAGCGCGGATTCCGCGCGGCTATGGCTGGAGTGGCCCTCACCATGCGGCGCCTGGTGGCCCTCCGCCTCTTCATCGCCGCGGTGGCGATCGCCAACCTGCCCCTGTTCCTGCTCTCGAGTGGCTGGGAGATCTACGTCATCTCACTGACCCTGGTGGTAGCCGTCCACGCCGCGGTGTCCTGGCTGAACCGCCACGAGCCCAGGATCAAGCAGCGCCGGATGCTGGAATTGCACCTTCACCGGGAGCGGAGCGCCAACTACCGCAAAGTCCGCGACGCCGTGAAGTACGTCATTGACGCCCCGGCCCGGATGAACGAAAGCCTTTACCTTGAGCTCCTCGCCGCGAAACGGGTAGCGCTGCATCTGGCCATGGGCACGGTGGCCCTGCTGGACACGAGCGACGACGCCGCCTGGAAAGTGCGGATTATCCGCGAAATCCCACAGGCCGCCTGAGCCCGCACGGCTGAGCCAGCACGGCCCACTGAAGCACCACGACGCCGGAGCGTCCCCTTTGCGGGATCGCTCCGGCGTCGTGCTGTGTGTCGTGCTGTACGCCAAGTGCTGTAACCGCCCTATGCGGGCAGCCGCAGCACTTGGCCCGGGAACACCAGATGGGGGTTGCTGATGGTCGCCGTGTTGGCGTCGGCCAGCGCGTGCCAGCCTCCGGCGATGTTGAGCTTCCCGGCGATCGTGCTCAGGGTTTCGCCGCTCCGGATGGTGTAGGTCTGGCCGCTTACGGCTACCGGTGCAACGTGGCGGGGTGCCGGCACGGCTGCCTTGGGGGCGTATCTGGCGGGGGCCTTGGCTGCGACGGGAGTCGCGGCGGGCCGCTGCGCTGTGGCTGCACTCTGCGGAGCCGCGGCGCCGCCGCGCAGTCCCAGCTTGGCCGCGCAGGCTGGCCACGCGCCCCAGCCCTGGCTGGCCTGCACTTTCTCGGCGACGGCGATCTGTTGCGCACGGCTGGCATTGGCCGGAGATCCCGTGCCGCCATGGGCCGCCCACGTGCTGGCGCTGAATTGCAGCCCGCCCGCGTATCCGTTTCCTGTGTTGGTGGCCCAATTCCCGCCACTTTCGCATTGGGCCAGCGAGTCCCACGTGGAGGCAGGGGCTGTGGCCGGTACGGCCGCGTTCGCGGCCGAGGCGGACAGGGCGACGCCTGCAATTGAGACGGCCGCAAAAGTGACGCCGCGGCGCGCGGCAGTGCCATAGATTGATTTCTTCATGGTTTAGATGCTCCTGAGGCCCACCAGCGCTCGGTCCGTCCCCGGACGTTTTTACGCCACTGCCCGCCCCTGACAATAGAGGTCATAGCGGTGTCTACCGGTCGGGCAGTATCTGGTGGTGGTAGCACCGGGCATGCAATACCCGGTTGCCGGGCATGGACACTAGGCTAAGTCAGCCCCGCGCCGTTATCAAGACGTTACTTTCCCTGCTTCTGCCGTTATCATCCGGCGCGCGTTGACGCCGACGCCCGCGCCCCGCCGGCCGCGTTGACGCCGCCCCCGCGTCCCCAGGGCCCGCTGGCCGCATCGACGCCAACGCCCGCGCCCCGCGTGGATCAGCTTCCGAGCATTGCGGCCAGGTACGGAGCCGTCCGGCTCTCCGTGGAGCCCGCGACGGCGGCCGGGGTCCCGATCGCCACGATCTCGCCGCCCGCGTCGCCACCGGCCGGGCCGAGGTCGATCACCCAGTCCGCTGCGGCCACCACATCCATGTCGTGTTCCACCACGATGACGGTGTTGCCGGCGTCCACGAGCCGGTGCAGTTGGGCCATGAGGAGCTGGACATCGGCCGGGTGCAGGCCGGTGGTGGGCTCGTCCAGCAGGTAGAGGGAGTGGCCGCGCTGGGCACGCTGCAGTTCGGTGGCGAGTTTGATGCGCTGGGCCTCGCCGCCGGAGAGCTCGGTTGCCGGCTGGCCGAGGCGGAGATAGCCCAGGCCCACCTCGCGCAGTGTTTGCAGGCTGCGCGCCGCTGCCGGTACCCCTTCGAGGAACTCTGCGGCGGCATTGACCGTCAGGCCCAGCACCTCCGCCACGTTTTTGCCCTTATACGTCACTTCAAGGGTTTCCGGGTTATAGCGCGAGCCATGGCACTCGGGGCAGGGGCCGTAGCTGCCGGGCAGGAACAGCAGTTCGACGGCGACGAAGCCCTCGCCCTGGCAGGTCTCGCAGCGGCCGCCGGCAACGTTGAAGGAGAAGCGGCCGGCACCAAAGCCCCGCGCCCTGGCCTCGTCCGTGGCCGCGAACTCCTTGCGGACCGCATCGAAGAGGCCGGTGTAAGTGGCGAGGTTGGAGCGCGGAGTGCGGCCGATCGGTTTCTGGTCCACCTTGACGAGCCGGTCCAGCTGGTCGAGGCCTAAGACCGGTCCGACACTGAGCGGCCCGGTGGGCTCACCGGCGTCGGCCTCCAGGTCCTCGGGGGCCTTGGCAGCGTCTGTCTCCGGGTGCAGCCTGGCGCCGACCACCTCGGCYAGGACCTGGCTGACCAGCGTGGACTTGCCGGAGCCGGAGACGCCCGTGACCGCGGTCAGCACGCCGAGTGGGAAGTCGGCATTGAGTTCGCGCAGGTTGTGGCGGCTGATGTCGCGCAGTTCCAGCCAGCCGGCAGCTTCCCGCCGGGTACCGCTGGCGGGGGACCCGCCGCCGTCGTCCGAACCCGCCGAACCGTCCGGGAACAGGAACGGCCGGGTCACGGACGCGTCCACCTCGGCGAGGCCGGCCACGGGGCCGCTGTAAAGCACCTCGCCACCGCCTTCACCGGCGCGGGGACCGACATCCACCAGCCAGTCGGCGCGGCGGACGATGTCCATGTTGTGTTCCACCACGAACACCGAGTTGCCGGAGGACTTGAGCTGGTCCAGGACTGCGAGGAGGGGCTCGGCGTCGGCGGGGTGCAGTCCGGCGGAGGGCTCGTCCAGCACGTAGATCACGCCGAACAGCCCGGAGCGGAGCTGGGTGGCGATCCGGAGCCGTTGCATTTCCCCGGGGGAGAGCGTGGGCGTGGACCTGCCCAGCGCCAGGTAGCCCAGGCCGAGGTCCAGCAGCACCGTGACGCGCTGCAGGAGGTCGCGGGTGATGGCGACGGCCACCTCGTTGCCCTCGCCGGAGGACTGCTTCCGGGACGCGGTGCCGGCCTCCGTGAGTTCCGTGGTGGGGCGGATGATGTCCGCCAGTTCGGTCATGGGGACGGCGTTGAGCTCGGCGATGGTGTGCCCGGCGAAGGTGACGGCGAGCGCGGCCGGGGTCAGGCCGCTGCCGCTGCAGACCGGGCACGGGCCGGTTTCCATGAAGCGCAACACCTTCTCGCGCATTGGGGTGCTCTTGGAATCGGCGAGCGTATGCAGCACATAGCTCCTGGCGCTCCAGAACCGGCCCTTGTACGGCTTGGCCACGCGGTCGCGCTGGGGCGTCACCTCCACCACGGGTTGTTCCTCGGTGAACAGGATCCAGTCGCGGTCCTTTTTGGGCAGCTTCCGCCAGGGGGTGTCGACGTCGTGGCCCAGGTGGGTGAGGATGTCGCGCAGGTTCTTGCCCTGCCAGGCCCCGGGCCAGGCGGCGATGGCGCCGTCGCGGATGCTCAGCGAAGTGTCCGGGACCAGGGAGGACTCGGTGACGGTGTGCGCGATCCCCAGGCCGTGGCACTCCGGGCACGCGCCGGCGGCCGTGTTCGGCGAAAAAGCGTCCGAGTCCAGCGGGCYGGCGCCGTCSGGRTAGCTGCCGGCGCGGGAGAAGAGCATGCGTAAAGAGTTGGACAGCGTGGTGAGGGTGCCCACCGTGGAGCGCGAACTCGGCGTCCCGCGGCGCTGCTGGAGCGCGACGGCGGGTGGCAGCCCGGTGATCATTTCTACCTTGGGGTTGTGGCCCTGCTGGATGAGCCGGCGGGCGTAGGGGGCCACGGATTCGAAGTAGCGGCGCTGCGCCTCGGCATAGATGGTGCCGAACGCGAGGGAGGACTTGCCCGAGCCGGAGACGCCGGTGAAGGCGACAATTGCGTCGCGGGGCACGTCCACGTCCACGTTGCGCAGGTTGTTCTCACGGGCGCCGCGCACCCGGACAAAACCGTCCGTCGGATTGCCTGGAGCGAGATCAGGAATTAGGTCCAGGCCGGCCGGGCGCGGCAAATGGGAAGCATGCTGTTTACTTTGCATTGGTTCGACTCTATCCGCTCCGGGGAGCGCCGGGCATATCCTTACCGGATGGAAACACACGACGGCGATGCCCAGTTGACAGCGGAACAGCCGGAAGAACCGGAAGACCCGGAGGCGGGCGAACCGCTCCCGCTCCCGGTCGCCGAGCTGCACCTGCATATCGAGGGAACGCTGGAACCGGAGCTGATCTTCGCGCTGGCGGAACGCAACGGGATCTCACTGCCCTATGCGGACCTGGACGAGTTGCGTTCGCGCTACGAATTCACTGACCTGCAGTCCTTTTTGGACCTGTACTACGCCAACATGGCCGTGCTGCAGACGGAGCAGGACTTCGCCGACATGACCCGCGCCTACCTGACCCGGGCGGCGCTCGCCGGGGTCCGGCACGCCGAGATCATGCTGGACCCGCAGGCCCACCTGTCCCGCGGGATACCGCTGGCGACGTGCGTCAACGGCGTGGCCTCGGTGCTGGCGGGATCCCGCGAAGAATTCGGCATCTCCACCCTCCTGATCGCGGCCTTCCTGCGCGACCTCACCGAGGACTCCGCCCTCGAGGTGCTGGAGCAGCTGCTCGCCATGGGCGCCCCGATCGCCGGCATCGGGCTCGATTCCGCCGAGGTGGGCAACCCGCCGGCCAAGTTCGAGCGGCTCTTCGCCCGGGCCAAGGACGCCGGGCTGCACCGGATCGCGCACGCCGGCGAGGAGGGCCCGCCGTCGTACATCATCGACGCGCTGGACCTCCTCGACGTGGAGCGGATCGATCACGGCATCCGCTGCATGGAGGACCCGGAGCTCGTGGAACGGCTGGTGGACGAGCTCATCCCGCTGACCGTGTGCCCGCTGTCCAACGTCAGGCTCCGCGCGGTGGACACCCTGGCCGGGCACCCGCTGCCGGCGATGCTCGCGGCGGGGCTGAACGTCTGCGTGAACTCGGACGACCCGGCGTATTTCGGCGGGTACGTGGACGACAACTTCGCGCAGCTGAAATCGGTGATCGGCCTGTCCGAGTTCGACTGCGTCCGGATGGCCGCGAACTCGATCCGGTCCTCCTTCGCGAGCGAGGAACGCAAGGCCGAGCTGCTGGCCGAGCTCGCCGCGTCGGGACACTAGCCGCCCAAGCAACGCGGGGTCACTACGCGCCCATCCGGAGGCCCCGGACGGGCCGTAAGTGACCCCGCGTTGGCTGTCGAACGGCCGGTTTAGACGTCGATCGAGTCCATATGCGGGTAGCGCGCTCCGGCTGCCACCCCGGCGGGAGCCAGTTCGTCCAGGCGGGCCAGGTCCTCGGCGGAGAGTTCGACGTCGGCAGCGCCCAGGTTTTCGCCCAGGCGGTTGACCTTCTTGGTGCCGGGGATGGGAACGATGTGCTCGCCCTGGGCCAACAGCCAGGCCAGTGCCAGTTGCCCCGGGGTGCAGCCCTTCGCGTCCGCCAACTCCTTGACCCGGTCCACGAGCTGCAGGTTCCGGTCAAAGTTCTCGCCCTGGAAGCGCGGGGAGTGCCGGCGGAAATCGTCCGGGGCAAAGTCCTCGGGGCTGCGGAACTGGCCGGTCAGGAATCCACGGCCCAGCGGGCTGTAGGGCACAAAGCCAATGCCGAGCTCGGCGAGGACCGGGAAGACCTTGGTCTCCGGCTCGCGCTCCCATAGCGAGTATTCGGTCTGCAGGGCGGTGATGGGGTGCACCGCGTGGGCCCGGCGCACGGTGTCGGCGCTGGCCTCGGACAGGCCAAGGTGCCGGACTTTGCCGGCCTGGACCAGCTCAGCCATGGCCCCGACGGTTTCCTCGATCGGGACGGTCTTGTCCACCCGGTGCTGGTAGTACAGGTCGATGTGGTCCACGCCCAGCCGCTGCAGGCTTGCATCGCAAGCGGCCCGCACGTAATCGGGGGAGCCGTTGATGCCCACCCAGGATCCGTCGGGCCGCCGTTCGTTGCCGAATTTGGTGGCCAGGACGACGTCGTCGCGCCGGCTTGCGATGGCCCGGCCCACAAGCTCCTCATTGGTGAAGGGGCCGTACATGTCCGCGGTGTCGAGCAGGCTTCCGCCGGCGTCGAGAAACGCCTGGATGGTGGCGACGGACTCGTTGTCCTCGCCGTGGCCGTAGAACTCGCTCATGCCCATGCAGCCCAATCCCAGGGCTGAGACGGTGAGTGAACCGAGTGTGCGGGTTTCCATAGATATCTCCTCAACGGGAACGGTTGGACGCCCTCTCCGGCACCTGGTCCGGCGCACGTTCAGCGGCGGGACGGCGCGCGGTGGGCAGACCGCAACTTTAGGCCCATCGGGCCGGGGACACAACGGGAGGTCTGCTTTGGCTCGGTGCTCCCTGGCTCGCGTAATGCCGGTCCGGCCCGGGAGCGAAAACGGCGTATGCCATCGGACCCAGCCAGAACGGCTGCAGACCTCCAGACCCGCGGATCGTCAGTACGAGCATGCGAGGGCGATCRCCCAGGCAATGGCTGGGGGGCCGCTTGATCCCTACGACGCCGGGGCGGCTGCCATTTTCGCCCGGACCTCGTCCATGTCCAGGTCCTTGATGGCGGTGATGAGCTGTTCCAGCCCGGCCGCGTTCATTGCCCCGGGCTGTGAGAAGACGAGGATCCCGTCCCTAAAGGCCATCAGGGTGGGGATGGAGGTGATGCGGGCGGCGGCGGAGAGGCCGGGCTCGGCCTCCGTGTCCACCTTCGCGAAGACGACGTCCGTGTGGTTGTCGGACGCCTTGCTGAACGTGGGGGCGAACATCCGGCACGGGCCGCACCAGGCTGCCCAAAAGTCCACCAGCACGATGCCGTTGCCGGTGATGGTGTCGTTGAAGGTTTTCTCGGAAATGTCGATGGTTGCCATGGCAAAATATTATACCCCCGGGGGTATATCAGCAAGCGTGGCACCGGGTTTGCATTTATACCCCAGGGGGTATCATGATGGAGAGGGAAAGATGCCCGCCCTGGAGGATATCCGCACACTTTTCCTGCGCCTGACCTACGCCGGCGCGGGTCTTTCCCGGGCAACCCCTGGTCCCGTATTCTGCCGCTCAACATTTTTCCGCTCAACAGGCCAGTCCTACCGAAAGGTCCAGCACATGGAAATCACCCCGCAGCAGCTCGCGGAACAGCTCAAGACCGGCAGCGATGCCCAGATCGTGGATGTGCGCGAACCGGCTGAAATCGCCGAAGGCATGATCCCCGGTGCCACGCACATTGCCCTGGGCGAACTGGCCGGCCGCCTCAGCGACCTGGACAAGTCCCGTCCGGTCATCGCCGTGTGCCGCAGCGGACGCCGCAGTGCGGCAGCGGCTGACCAGCTGGCGGCCGCAGGCTACACGGCTTACACCGTGCCCGGCGGAATGCTTGATTGGACTGCCGCGGGATTCCCGACCGCCTGACCCCACCAGACTGCCCGGGCGGCACGCCCCCAAGCGCCGCCCGGGCTTCCATTTGCCCGGACCGTGTCCCTGACGTGGCGAACCGGGCGGTGGAGGGCGGCTTTGCGTATTAGCGGGCCGCCACAAGAAATGCTCCAAGAAATACCGAAAGAGATCATGAATTCCTTGAATACGACCACCCCTGTTCTTAGCGCTCCCAAGTCAATCGATGCCTCGACCCTGAAGGCCTGGGAAGATAACCACGACGATCTGATGGTCATTGATGTGCGCAGCGGCGCAGAGTTCGATGCCATGCACATCAATGGCTCGTACCATGTGCCGCTATCCATGCTCAGCGAACACACTGAAGAATTCGCGGCCAAGATGGGTACCCGCGTGGTCCTCGTCTGCCAATCCGGTAACCGGGCCGAGCAGGCCCGCAAGCTCCTGGACGCCGTAGGCCTGGCCAGTGCCAGCGTTCTGTCTGGCGGGGTCCCCGCCTACGCGGCCGCCGGCGGGAATGTCGTCCGCGGCCGTGGCACCTGGGCCCTGGAACGCCAGGTCCGGATGACCGCCGGCTCCCTTGTCCTTGCCGGCATGCTCGGCAGCAAGTTCATCTCGCCCAAACTAGGCCTAATTGCCGGCGGCATCGGTGCCGGCCTGACGTTCTCCGCGGCCACTAACAGCTGTGCCATGGGTCAGATGCTCTCCAAGATGCCGTGGAACCGCTCCGCGAACGAGCCCACCGCGCACCAGGCCCTGAAGAGCCTGGACGCGAAGGCATGATCATTTCCGCGGCGGCGTTCGGGCTGATCGTCGGTGGCCTGCTGGGCCTGGTCGGAGGCGGCGGATCCATCCTCGCCGTGCCCGCCCTGGTCTATGGCGTGGGGCTGCCGCTTGCGGCGGCGATCCCGACGTCGCTGGTCGTCGTCGGCGCATCCTCCGCCGTCGCGGTGCTGCCCCGGCTGCGGAATGGGGTGAACTGGAGACTGGCGCTGATCATCGGCGCCGCAGGCACCGTGACGGCCTACCTCGGCGCGATGGTCAACAGGTTGCTGGACCCGAAGGTCCTGCTGCTGGCTTTTGCCGCGATCATGGTCTTCGCCGGCATCCGGATGCTGATGCCGTCGACATCCGTCGGCGGCGCCTGCGCGCTGCCCGGCGGCGGCGTCAACTGGCGCAGCTGCCTGCCCAAGGCAATCGCCACCGGCGCCGTCGTCGGGTTCCTGACCGGTCTACTCGGCGTCGGGGGCGGCTTCCTGATCGTCCCGGCACTCACYCTGGCTCTCGGACTCCCGATGGCGCTGACCGTTGGAACTTCCCTCGTGATCATCGTGATCAACTCGGCCGCCGGCTTCGCCGCCCACCTGGGTGATCTGCAGATCGACTGGGCCGTCACGGCGGCCTTCGCCGTCACCGCGATGGCCGCCTCACTCGCGGCAGGGCGGATCGGCACCGGCATCCCGGACAGGGTCCTCAAGCGTGGCTTTGGAATCCTGGTGCTGGTGATCGCCGCCTACGTCGCTGTGCAGGCGCTCCTGTCCTGAGGGGCGCCAGGGAACGTGAAAAAAGCGCCGGAGGACATGTCCTCCGGCGCTTTCCCTTCCTCAACGCCTGTGCTTGGGCGCCGGCAGGGTCCACCTACCGCCCGAACAGCTTCGCGAAGAAGCCCTTGCCGGTCGACTTTTCCTGCTCGTGCCCGCGGCAACGCTGGGAGCTCGGAACCCCGCGCATGACCTGGTCGACGTGCTGGCCGCAGCCTGCCCATGTGGTCTTCTGGCATTTCTTACATGTCACCGCACGGCACATCTGGTTGCTCCCTTGCATAAGTGGATAGTCTCATCAGTATACCCCCTAGGGTATTTGTGCGGATGAAGACTTCACCGCGAGATAGAGCGGCAGCCCCGCGGGCCGGCGCCAAGGCAGCCTTCGAGGGAGTGTTTTGAGGCCGCCAACGGTCTGGGCGCAGCATCGCCACCGCGTCCGGCTCCAGCCGAGTTATCCCCTTGATTCCACTGCGCAGCGGGAGGATCGTGGGCCGTGCGGCACGACGTTGTGCCAGGCAGACGCGTAGCGGGAGGCTCGATGGCGGCAGAGGCGGTCTTCCGGGTTGTTGTTGGGGTCGACGGGTCGGACTCGTCACTGGCAGCTCTGGAATGGGCCCTTCAGGAAGCCCGGCTGAGAGCCGGGCAGGTTCACGTTGTCACAGCATGGCACTACCCCCTCCTCGGGGATGCCGCTGGCAAGGCTGAGGACCATGAAGCCTTCGGCGACAACGCCCGGAATGTGCACGCTGATGCGCTGCGGCGGGCATCCGGGTCCGGTGTTGCGGTCACCGGTGAAGTGAAGGAGGGGCATACCGCGGAGGTGCTCCTGAAGGCTGCGGCCGGGGCCGATCTCCTGGTGGTCGGATCGCGGGGTCGTGGCGGCTTCGCCGAAATGCGACTGGGGTCGGTATCGAGCCATGCGGTGCACCATGCCCATTGTCCTGTGCTGGTGGTCCGTACCGGTGCCAGGGCGGTTCCTTAGATTGCAGGTTTGTGGTCGGTGCCGCGCATCCGGACGGCCACGAGG
Source organism: Arthrobacter sp. 05N33_2 (assembly GCF_056397425.1). Classification (NCBI taxonomy): domain Bacteria; kingdom Bacillati; phylum Actinomycetota; class Actinomycetes; order Micrococcales; family Micrococcaceae; genus Arthrobacter; species Arthrobacter sp. 05N33_2. The sequence continues at coordinate 32,383 of NZ_JBFTNJ010000020.1, read as the reverse complement.
ATTCCCGACAACGCGGTGAGCGCCGCGACGACGGCGACGGCAGCGGGGATGCCGTAGGCGTCCGCGAGAATGCCGGAGAGCAGGGCGCCGACGGCGAAGCCGCCGTCGCGCCAGAGCCGGTAGATTCCCACCGAGCGTGCGCGCCACTGCGGATGGGCGACGTCGCCGATGGCGGCGAGCAGGGTGGGGTAGACCATGGCTGTTCCGAGACCGAGGAGAGCGGCGGCGGCGAACCAGACCCCGAAGCCGGTGCCGAGGGCAACGATGCCGAGCGCTACGGCCTGGACTAGCATGCCCCCGACGATCAGCCTTTTACGGCCGTATTTGTCCGACATGGCTCCGGTGACGAGCTGCGCGGCGCCCCAGACGGCAGGGTAGACGGCGGCCAGGATGCCGATCTTCTCGATGCTCAGCCCGGCGGCGGCAAAAAGGAGCGGAAACAGGCCCCAGGCGAGGCCGTCGTTGAGGTTGTTGACCATGCCGGCCTGGCTGACCGAGGACAGGGACTTGTCCCGGAAGCTGGTGAGGGTAAAGATCTCCCGGTTGCTTAGTTCCCCGTGGGCGGCCGCGTGGGCGGCCGTGTGGTTGACGGCCTCCACTCTGGCGTAGCCCTGGGTTTCCTTCACGGCCAGAACGGACAGGCCCAGTCCCAGGGCGATGTAGGCGGCGCCGAGCAGGAACGGCCCAGGGCGGAGCCCGTAGTTGGTGGCGATGTAGCCGGTGGCCAGGGCGGTCCCGGCGACGCCGAGGTAGCCGGCAGCCTCGTTCAGGCCCATCGCCAGGCCGCGCCGGGAGGATCCGACGAGGTCCATTTTCATGACCACGGTGGTGGACCAAGTGAGGCCCTGGCTGATGCCAAGGATCACGTTGGCGGCAACGATCCAGCCCCAGGAGGTTCCGAAGGTCAGCAGCAGCGGCACGGGGATGGCGATGAGCCAGCCGGTCACAAGGACGGGTTTCCGGCCGTAACGGTCCGAGAGCGTGCCGGCGAAGTAATTGGTGCCGGCCTTGGCGAGTCCGAAGGCCACGATATAGGTCAGGGCGGACGTGTAGAGGTCAAGGTGGAAGACCTGGTCCGCCAGCAGCGGCAGCACGGTGCGTTCCTGGCCGAGGGTGCCGCCGACTAGGGCATTGACGGCGACCAGGAGTATGAACTGGGCCAGGTTCTGACGCAGGCCCAGGGTGATGCCGGTGCGCTGTGGGCGTTCCCGCCGGACTGCGCTGCCTTGCGGGGACGGGGTGTTGCCGGGCATCATTTCTGAACTCCAGTTGTCCGGGACATGCGTCGACGGCGGCCGGGTGTCCCGGCCGCCGCCAACGCTGTCAGTTAATTACTTCGGGTCGTGCCGCGATCAGTTGCTGGAAACAGATTCCCGAGCCTGCTGCCAGGCGGCCCATCCGGCGTAGCTGCCGTCGAGTTCGACGACGTCGTAGCCGGCCCGGCGCAGGGCGCTGGCCGCGACGGAGTTCCGGACCCCGCTCTGGCAGTAGGACACGATGGTGCCTTCGGAGGGGAGCTGGTCCAGGTTCCACATCACGCGGCCGCCGCTGAGCTGGTGGGAGCCGGGGATGTGTCCTGCGGCGTGTTCGGTGCGGTTGCGGACGTCGAGGACCATCGCGGCCTCAAAGCCACCCAGTTCTTCAGGCTGGATGAGCTTGGGGGTGCTGGCGGGCAGGCCTTCGAGGCCTGTGACGTAGCCGGCGACGTCGTCGATGCCGACGCGGACCAGGTGGTCCCACATTTCCTGCGCGGCGGCCTGGCTGGGGGCCAGGAGTACGAGCGGGTTCTTGTCGGTTTCGGGGTTGACCACCCAGGCGCCGAAACTGGCGGTGGACTTGCCGGAGGGGATGTTCAGGGCACCGGTGACGGTGCCTTCGTGGACTTCGGCGTTCGAGCGGGTGTCCACGAACGTCATGGCGTCGGCGGCGAGGCCCTGGGCAACAGTTTCGGTGGCGAGTTCGCTCAGGGGGGCGCGTTCGCCCATCACTGCCGGGCCCTCCCGGTTCTCGCGCTTCATCCGGCCGAAGTAGGCATGCGCATCGGGCTGGCCGTCGAGGAGTTCGGCGATGAAGCCCTCCTCGTCGTTGGCGGCCAGGTAGGGTCCCCACCAGGCGTAGAGCCGTTCGTAGCCGACCGTGCTGGAGGGGATGGCGCCGAGGGCCTTGCCGCAGGCGCTGCCGGCCCCGTGGCCGGGGTGCACCTGGACGTGGTCGGGCAGGGTCAGGAACTTATCGCGCAGGCTGGCGAACAGCTGCTTGGCGCCGGCGAAGCGGGTGTCGATGCCGCCCGCGGCCTCGTCCAGCAGGTCCGGGCGCCCCAGGTCCCCGGAGAAGACAAAGTCACCGGAGAGCAGATAGCCGGGGGTGTCGGCGAACGCGCCGTCGGTGATCAGAAAGGACAGGTGTTCCGGGGTGTGGCCCGGGGTGTGCAGGGCCTTGATGGTGATGTTGCCCAGGGTGATCACGTCGTCGTCGTTGAGGCGTTCGGCCTGGAAGCCGTACTGCCAGTCGTCCCCGCCCTCGCCGGAGACGTAGGCGGTGGCGCCGGTCGCGGCGGCGAGTTCGCGGGTGCCGGACAGGAAGTCCGCGTGGATGTGGGTCTCGGTGACGGCCACGATCTTCATCCCGTTGGCCGCGGCCAGGGAGCGGTACACGGCGATGTCGCGGCGCGGGTCAACAACGACCGCCTCACCCTTGGCCTGGCAGCCAATGAAATAGCTGGCCTGGGCGAGGTCTTCGTCGTAAATACGCTCGATAAGCATGGGGCTCTCTTTCGCTGGGCGGGGGAGTTTCCGGGAGGGGATTCTCCGTCGGTCTACCCACAACGATAATACCCCTGGGGGTATCTTGCAACCGGCATGCGGCAGGCTGGCTGCCGGCTTCCCACTGCTGGCCGTTATACCCGCCGGGGTATACAATTGGCAAAGTACCGCCCACCTTTGGAGCCCGCCATGGAACTTGATTCGACCGAACTCACCCCGATCATCAACCGGCTCAAGCGCGCCCAGGGACAGCTCGCCGGCGTCACGCGCATGCTCGAGGAGGGGAAGGACTGCAAGGACATCGTCACCCAGCTCGCCGCTGTCTCGAAGGCTTTGGACCGGGCAGGCTTCGCCATCATCGCGACCGGCCTCGAGCAGTGCCTTCTCCGCGGGGACACGAGCATGGATACCAAGGATCTGGAAAAGCTCTTCCTGTCCCTTGCCTGATGCCGCCACTATTACCGCAGGAGCAGCCATGAGCTATACGCATACCGTCACGGTCCCGCTGACCTGGGAAGAGGCTGTGCAGCGCACCCGTGAGGCCCTCGCCGGACAAGGCTTCGGCATTCTCTCGGAGATCGACGTCCGAGCCACGTTTGAGGCCAAACTCGGCGCCGGTGCCGCCGAGGAGCTCGGCGACTACATGATCCTGGGCGCCTGCAACCCGGCCCTGGCCAGTCGGGCATTCTCCGCGGAACCGGACATGGGCGCGCTGCTGCCCTGCAACGTCGTCGTCCGCCGGGGCAAGGACGCCGCCGAGACCACCATCCAGGCCATCGACCCGCAAACCATGGTGAAGCTCAGCAACAGCCCCGCCGTCCGCGACGTCGCCAACGACGCCGACACCCGGCTCCGCGCCGCCCTGCACACACTCAGCGGCGCAGAAATCCCGGGGAACTGAAGCACCCGACGCCTCGACGGCATCAAGATGCCCGGCCGGGCCGCCGGCCGGTGCTGAGGCATCAACACTACCGTTTGGATGTCAGCCTCTGGAGTTGTTCCGGGGGGATCCGAGGGTGGATGAGTTGTGCGTGCACGCCCGCGTTGTCAGTAGACGCCGCCACGGCTGGCCCCGGCTCACCCTTGCCGGGGGATGCGCGGGGCGGGGGCGGGCGGCAGAGTGCAGATATGACGAAGACCCGCGAGCGCAAGGGCTGGCTGCGCCAGGCGGCGCCCGGACTCAATGCCGTGGCTACGTACCATAAGGACTGGTTCGGCAAGGACATCGTCGCCGGGGTTGTCCTAACGACGTTGCTCGTTCCGCAGGGCATGGCCTATGCCGAGCTGGCGGGGCTGCCGCCGATCACCGGGCTGTACACGAGCATCCTCTGCCTGCTCGCCTACGCGGTCTTTGGCCCGTCCCGCATCCTGGTCCTGGGGCCCGACTCTGCACTCGGGCCGATGATCGCCGCGACGGTCCTGCCCCTTGTCGCGTCCGACGGCGACCCGCAGAAGGCGATCGCGCTCGCGTCGATGCTTGCCCTCATGGTCGGCGCCATCATGGTCTTGGCGTCCGTGGCCAAGCTCGGCTTCATCGCCGACCTCATCTCCAAGCCGACGATGATCGGCTACATGAATGGTCTCGCGATCACCATCCTGGTGGGCCAGCTCCCGAAGCTCTTCGGGTTCAAGATCGAAAGCGAAAACTTCATTGGCGACCTGGTCGGATTCGTCGAGGGCGTGGCCAATGGCGAGACAGTGGTCGCCGCGGCGGCGGTCGGCATCGGCGGGATTGTGCTGATACTGGTTCTGCAGCGGTGGCTGCCCAAGGTCCCGGCGGTACTCGTCATGGTGGTCGCCGCGATCGCGGCCACGGCGGTCTTCGATCTGGCCGCAAAGGGCGTCTCGCTGGTCGGGGAACTCCCGCGGGGATTCCCGCCGTTCACCATTCCCCAGGTGGACTTCGCGGACCTCGGGCTGATGTTCGCCGGGGCCCTCGGTATTGCGCTGGTGTCCTTGACGGACACGATCTCGACGTCGACGGCGTTCGCCGCACGCACCGGGCAGGAAATCCGCGGCAACCAGGAGATGATCGGGATCGGTGCCGCGAACCTGGCCGCGGGCCTCTTCCAGGGCTTCCCGGTCAGCACCAGCGGATCCCGGACCGCTGTCGCTGAACGTTCCGGCTCGAAGTCGCAGCTCACGGGCGTGACGGGCGCCGTGCTGATTCTCCTCATGCTGGTGTTTTTGCCGGGGCTGTTCCGGAACCTGCCACAGCCGGCACTGGCGGCCGTGGTGATGACGGCGTCGATCTCCCTCGCCGACATTCCCGGAACGGTTCGGCTCTGGCACCAGAGGCGCACCGAGTTCTACCTGTGCATGGCCGCCTTCCTTGGGGTCGCGTTCCTGGGCGTCCTGCCCGGCATCGGCATTGCGGTGGGGCTGTCCATCCTGAACATCTTCCGCCGGGCGTGGTGGCCGTACGAGACCGTGATCGGGCGGGTGCCCGGCTATGAGGGGTTTCACGACATCCGCGTCCACCCGGATGCGAAGCACCTGCCCGGCCTGGTGATCTACCGGTGGGACGCCCCGTTGTTCTTCGCCAACGTCCGGCCGTTCCGCGACAACATCCGGCACCTGGCCCGGACGGAACCCAAACCGCGGTGGATCGTCATCGCGGCCGAGCCGATCACGGACGTGGACACCACCGCCGCGGACGTCTTGCTCGATCTGGATGTCGAACTGAACGCGCAGGGTATCTCCCTGGTGTTCGCCGAGGTCAAGCACAGGACCCGGGAGAAGATCGAAAAGTACGGATTGACCCGCGAAATCGAGCCGGAGCATTTCTATCCCACCACCGAGGCAGCGGTCGCCGCCTACATGGCCCAGACCGGTGCCCAATGGAGCGCCGAGGAGTGACGGCAGGGGAGCAGACGTGGTTCCTCCTTAGCGGTGGATACGATCTGACCCTGAAGTGAGCAGCACGGAGTCGACGGCGGAGGCAGGCGCCGCACGCCATGCACCCCGGTCCAGGACCACTGTGGTCAGGACTGCCAGAACCACGACGGCGAAGTAGATCAGTTCCGCCCGGCCAGCCTCGGCACCGGAGAAACCGAAGGAACCCACCGTAAACGTGCCCTGGGCGTCGTGGAAGAGGTATGTGAGCAGCACGCTTCCGCCGGTGCGGTTGAACAGCCACACGAAGAGGAAGGTGATGGCGAAGGTGGTGGGCAGCCCGATCAGGCTGAGCTGCCCGAACACGACCAGTGGAACGTGCCAGAGGGCCACCACAACGCCCAGGAGTGCCGCGGACCGCAGCGGCGCCCACCTCGCCTGGAGCAGCGGCAGGGCATACCCGCGGAAACCGGGTTCCTCTCCCAGAGGTCCGTCCAGCGGATTGACCAGGCGCACGGCAAAAACGGCCAGGAGCCCGGACCACGTCACCTGGGCCAGCCCCGGTGCAGGGGCGCCGAGTGCCATGTTCGCGAATCCGGTGACCAAGGCCATCAACGGCGGGAGGAAGAGGGCCACGGCGTACCAGACCCAGCCCACCCGCCACCGGATGAGCCGCCGGCCCCACGCCCGGAAGCCGGCCCTGCCCTCGGCGAGCCCAATGACCATCAGGGCCGCAGCCAGCGGACCGATCGGCAGGAATTCGAACTGCGGCATCAGCCCGGCCGCATAGAGCGGCCAGGAGCACCAGGAGATCGCGAACGCCAGGACAAAGAACGCCGGGAGGCGGTGACGCTGCAGCCAGACCTTGAAACGCGGCATGACGGCTCCTGGGGAGCAGGGACGGATACGGCTCATTGTCCGCCCGCGGGCGCCCCCGAATCCAGCAATGCCGAAACGGGCACCCTCCGCGGACCGCAGCCGGCGTTCCGCTGGCATCACTAGAACAACGCGGGGTCACTTACGGCCGGTCCGGGGCGCTTCGATGGGCCGTAAGTGACCCCGCGTTGTTTTTCTACTCGCGGGTAGGGCCGAGTTGGTCCCTCGCGCCCCCCGCCCAGCCCTGTCATAGTGGGTCACGACACACAGAGTTAACCGGATCCGCTCGCAAAAACCATGGTTTCCTTGGCAAAATGCAGGTGGATCAATTGCTTCTAAAGGAGACCCATGGGCGCGAACACCGCGGAAAACACCAACCTTCGGCTTAAGGCCGTGCTGGATGTTCTGGCAGAGGAGGTATGGACGGGCGAGAAGCTGAACGCCGGAGCCGTGCTGGGCGAGGCAATCGCACGGGTGCCGCTCAACGACCACGAACGCGAACTCCTCAGTGGCGGCATTCCCCGCGGCCACAAGACGCTGACCACCGCCACGGCCAAGCTGGTCAAGGCCGGCTGGCTGGTYAAGGGCCGCTCCGGTTGGTCCATCACCGACGACGGCCAGCGCGCCACGGTGGCTTTCGCCGAGCCTGCCATCTTCGCGACAGCGATCGACGCCGGCACTCCCGTTCCGGCGGGCACCCCGCTGCCGACTGCTCCCGCGGGAAAGCCGGCGAAGCCGGAGAAGGCAGCAAAGACAGCAGCAAAGGCAGAAACGGCGCCGGCCRCCACGGCCGGGGAAGCGCCGTCGACCACATCCAAGGTGGCCGGCAAGGCCGCCAAGCTCATCGAGGAGGCCGTGGCCCCCGTGGCCAAGGCGGTGCGCAAGCGCAAGCCCGCAGCGAAGGCCGCACAGCCCGCGGCAGCTCCGGCAGAAGCCCCGGCGGCGGCGGCCTCTGCTGTCAGCGTCGACACCATCGAACAGCCGGACGCCGTCGCGGTTGCCGGCGACTTCAGCATTCTGCTGGGCGCGCCCGCCAACTGGGCGCCGCAGTACGACGAAGTCCAGATGGAACTGGACCAGGTGGATCAGCTCTGGAAGATTGCCGCGGACATTCCTGCCGGCTTCTACTCCTTCAAGATCGCCCTGAACCGCTCCTGGGACGAAAACTACGGAGCGTTTGGCGTCTTCGACGGACCCAACCACGAAGTCCACCACGGCGGCGGCCTCCTGGTCATCCAGTACGATCACCGCACCCGGGACATCGTCCTCCCGTAGCACCGACGCGCAAATGACCCTGCGACACCTGAATTCGGGTGTCGCAGGGGCATTTGCGTATCGCGGGCGGGTTTGCGCATCCTGAGCCCGCCCATCCTCAGTCCGCCAAGCCTGAGTCCGCCAAGCCAGGGTCTGCCAAGCCAGGGTCTGCCCACCTGACCCTGCCGGGCGGCGGCGGCCCGGCCTAGCATTGCCTCATGGAGACCGTCGAGGTTGCGGGCCTGCGGATCCGATACCGGCGTGCGGGCCAGGGTCCGCCGCTGGTCCTGCTGCACGGCGCCTACGAAGACAGCCGCATCTGGCGGCGGCAGCTCGAGGATCTGCAGGCTGACTTCACGGTTTTCGCCTGGGATGCACCCGGGTGCGGCGCCTCGGACGATCCGCCGCCGGACTTCACCGGACAGGACCTGGGCGATGCCCTGGCAGGTTTTCTGCGGGAAGCGGTGCCCGGCAGGCCGCACGTCCTCGGGCTGTCCATGGGCTCCGGCATTGCACTGGAGCTCTACCGGGCACACCCGTCAGTGCCCGCGTCGCTGCTGCTGGTCTCGGCGTACGCCGGTTGGGCCGGATCTTTGCCGCCCGAGGAAGTCGAGCGCCGCTATGCGCAGGTGCTCGCCGAACTCGATCAGCCGGCGGAACAATTCATCCCCGTATGGCTGCCCACGCTGTTCACGGAACACGCTGATAAGGCGGCGGTGCAGGAAACCAGCGCCATCATGGCCGACTTCCACCCGGGCGGCATGCGGGCACTGCTGAACGCGAACGCCCACGCCGACTACCGCGACGTGCTGCCCACCATCGCGGTGCCCACCCTGCTGCTGTACGGCACGGACGACGTCCGCTCGCCGCAAAACGTGGCCCGCGAGATGAACCGGCGGATCCCTGGTTCGACGCTGGTGATGATTCCCGACGTCGGGCACATGGCGGCCGTCGAAGCGCCGGCTGCCTTCAACGCGGAGGTGCGCCGGTTCCTGCACGGACTCTCCGCGCGGTGACGCCCGCTAGAACCGGGTCGGGTCCGGCCGCGGCGGCACCGGGCCGGGATCCGGAATCGGGAGGGGGCCGGGCGGCGTCGGGAACGGACCCGGTTCCGGTGACGGAGTGGGCGCGGGACCGGGTACCGGCTCGGGCCCCGGAACCGGCGGTGGCGTGACCGGACCGGGTTCCGGCGGGAACGGGTCTCCGGGCTCCGGCGGCGGCGTCGTGGGGCCGGGTTCTGGCGGAAACGGATCGGGCCCTGGAGTTGGTGGAATAGTCATGCGTGGCTTCCTTTCGTGGGCTGGCGTTCGGGATCGTCGATCAGGCGCCGCGGCGCCGGCGCAACACCTGCAGTTCCCAGGGCCGCAGGCGCACCGCGCCCGCGGAAAGGCCCTCCCGCACCGCACCCGCGGCTGAACCCACGGCAGAGCCGCCGTCGGAGGCGTCGGCGTCGGACGGATAGTTGCCCAGGACCAGTTCCGCGTCAGCCCAGGCCTCGTCCCCGAGGTCCGCGTCGCGCACCTCGCCGGAGAAGTTGCCCAGCACCAGCAGCTCCGGAATCCCGGCGCCGTCCGACTGACTGTCTGAGGGACTGCCGGAGGAAACATCTGAACCGGTCAGGGCCCGGGTGAACGCATAGACGTGCGGGTCATCCGGCAGCAGCATGGTGAAGTTCCCGTGCGAGACCACCGGTTCCGCATGCCGCAGCGCTATCACCTGGCGGTAGAAGCTGTAGACCGAATCCGGATCATCCACCTGGGCGGCGGCGTTGATGTGGTTGGCATTCGGGTTCACCGCGATCCAGGGTGCCCCGGTGGTGAAGCCGGCATGCCGGGAGGCGTCCCACTGGACCGGGGTCCGCGCGTTGTCCCGGTTCAGCGGCGCGAGGGCGGCGAGGACCTCGGCGTCGGTGTGGCCCAGGTGCGTGGTGGCTTCGCGGTGGTGGTTGAGGACCTCGATGTCGCGGTAATCGCTGATCGCGCCGAACGTCATGTTGGTCATGCCCAGTTCTTCACCCTGGTAGACGTAGGGCGTGCCGCGGTGCAGGTGCAGGACGCCGGCCAGCATTTTGGCGGAGAGCTCCCGGTATCGGGGGCTGTCGTCGCCGAAGCGGGACACGGCCCGGGCCTGGTCGTGGTTGCCCCAGTACAGGCTGTTCCAGCCCGTCTCGGCCAGCCCGTCCTGCCAGCGGCCCAGGGTCTGCTTCAGCTCGGTGAGCAGGAGCTTTTTGGGCCGCCACTTGTCGCCGTCCTCCTGGTCCAGCGCCACGTGCTCGAACTGGAACACCATGTCCACCTCGGCCCGGGCTGGGTCGGTGTACAGGATGGCGTCGTCCACGGTCACGCCGGGCATTTCGCCGACGGTGAGCAGTTCGCCGGTGCGCTTCGCGAAGACTTCCCGGTGCATCTCTTGCAGGAACTCGTGCATGCGGGGGCCGTCGATGTAGAACGGGGAGCCGTCACCAAAGAGCTTGCCGTCGGCCACAGGGCCGTCCGGGAGCGAGGTGTCCTTGGAGATGAAGTTGATGACGTCCATCCGGAACCCGTCCACGCCCCGGTCCAGCCACCAGTTCATCATCTCGTAGACCGCGGCGCGGACCTCCGGATTCTCCCAATTCAGGTCCGGCTGCTTCTTCGAAAAGATGTGCAGGTAGTACTCCCCGGTGGCCTGGTCGAACTCCCACGCGGGCCCGGAGAACGCCGAGCCCCAGTTGGTCGGCTCCGCCGCCTTGCGCCGCGGGGAGGCGCCGGCGTCGACGTCCCGCGGCGGTCGCCACCAGTACCAGTCGCGCTTCGGGTTCTCCTTCGAGGACCGGGATTCCACGAACCAGGGGTGCTCGTCCGAGGTGTGGTTGACCACCAGGTCCATCACCAGCTTCATGCCGCGCGCGTGCAGCCCGTCGGTCAGTTCCCGGAGCTCCTCGAGGGTACCGAACAGCGGGTCCACGTTCCGGTAGTCGCTGATGTCGTAGCCGTTGTCGTCCTGCGGGGAGGTGTAGATCGGGGAGAGCCAGACGACGTCGACCCCCAGCCGCTGGAGGTAGTCCAGCCTGCCGATGATTCCGCGGAGGTCGCCGATGCCGTCGCCGTTGGAGTCGGCAAAGCTGCGCGGATAGATCTGATAGACGACGGCGCGTTGGAACCAGTCGCCGGCAGTCGCCTTGGGTGTTTCCGTGGGGGCTTCTTCGACCGTCATGGGGACTCCTCAGCTGGTCCGGCAGACAAGGGGGCAGCGCGTTGCTGACCCGCCAACGTCTGATTATTGACCAGTTGGCGGGGGCTGGGAAGACCTGCCCGGTCCGGCCGTGCTGTCCTGCTGTCCAGGCGCGGCCGCCCCTCCCCGGCTAGTTCTGCGAGGCGATGGCGTTGTCGCGGTCCTCGAAGACGTCCTCGCCCGGTCCGGAGAAGGCCTTGGAGCGCTGGATCGCCTCGATGGATCCGGTGAACAGCTGGGAGTCGTGGGGATCCGGGTGCCGGTGGTGCTCGGCCGTAGCCATGCCGGGGCGCTGGGACCCCGTGACGGCGTCGGACGCGTTGCCCGACGTGGACGCTACCAGCGCCGACGGCAGCGATTCGAGGCGGACGTGGGGGAGCGCCGTCGGGTGGTCCTGCTGCAGGAACAGCACCAGTTCCTCGCGGATCAGGCAGCGGAGGTCGAACAGGGAGGCGCTGTCTGCGGCGCTGACCAGGATGCGCACGCGGACAAAGCCGGCGGTGGCGTCCGTGATCTGCAGGATCCCCACCCGCTTGTCCCACAACGGCGTATCGGCCAGGACCTTCTTCAGCTCGCCGCGCATTGCCTCGACGGGAGCGCGCCAGTCGAGGTCGAACTCCACGGTGCCCATGACCTCGGACTGCCGCCGGGTCCAGTTCTCGAAGGGGGTGGTGGTGAAGTACGTCGAGGGCAGGATCAGCCGGCGGTCGTCCCAGATGTGGACCACCACGTAGGTCAGGGTGATCTCCTCGATCCGGCCCCATTCCTTCTGGACCACCACCACGTCGTCCACCCGGATTGCGTCCGTGAAGGCGAGCTGGATGCCGGCGAAGACGTTGACCAGCGAGGTCTGCGCTGCGAGGCCCGCGACAATCGAGATCACGCCTGCGGAAGCCAGGAGCCCGGCGCCGAGCGCCTGGATCGCGGGGAACGTCAGCATCATGCTGCCCAGAGCCACCACCGCGATCAGTGCGACGCCGATCCGCCGGGCCAGGATCACCTGGGTGCGCAGCCGCCGGGCGCGGCGGTTGTCCGCGACGTCCACCCGGTACCGGGTCAGCACCATTGCCTCGATGATGAGCAGCATGGCGATGGCCAGCCACGCCAGCGAACCGATCAGCGCAATCAGCAGCAAATGGTCCAGGCCGTGGCGCCATTCAAGATCCCCGCCGCTCGTGGCGAGCGCGATCCGGACGGCGATCAGGCACAGCGACAAGCGCAGCGGCAGCCGGGCCACGCGGGAGGTCTCGCGCAGTTCGGGCTTGCTGCGGTTGAGCCGGAGCACAATCTTGCGCACCAGCCAGGACAGGACGAGCCCGGCAACCACGGCGAGGGCCATGGCCAGGAACGGCATTGCTTGGGTGAGGAACTCTTGCATTACTTAAGCTCTAGCAAGCTTCCACGGGCAACTGAAATCGCCGGGATGTCAACGTGGGTCTCCTCACGCCGCTGCAGGAGCCGGCGGGCACGGCAAGTCTTCGGCAGGTTCCGGCGCGGACCATCGCAGTCCAGCGCAGTCCGGCCGCGGGCCCGGACAGAGTTCGGCCCGCCACTCCGGGACTTTTGCCTCTTGATTTTGCCGACGGACGCTCCAGAATGGTCGAACCACTTGAATCCCAGGGGGAGGGTGACATGCGTCGACTCGCGGCGTTCGGCACGGCAGCGTCGGCCGGCTTCTTGGTTGCGGCGCTGCTGGGCGCCTGCGGTGCGCCCGCGGGCCCGGGGCCGACGTCGCCGTCGATGCCCACCGTGCCCCCACTGACGTCCGCGCCGGCCAGTAGCGGCGCCGTCGATGTCCCGCCGACCGAGCCGCCGTCGGCGCCGGGCACTCCGGCGCCGACGGCGGCGGATTGGCAGAGCCTCAAGACCCCGGACGGGAAGCTCGAGTTCGATCACCCCGCCGAGTGGACCGTCAAGGACCGCGGCGCCGAGGCGGCACCCGGCGGCGTGTTCCTGGAGGTCCTGAACGCGGGCGGCAAGTCGCTGGCCACCTTGAAGACCAACGTCGCCCCGGGTGCGGAATGCACGCAGCGGATCCCCTACCAGGTGCTCGATCTGGTGCAGGTTCCGGCCCTGGCCCAGCAGGGCGTCACGCCGCACTTCATCTTTGAGTTGCGGCTGTATCCGGCCGAGAAGGACCCAGCGAAGGCCAACGTCATGGCCTACGGCATCAGCTCCGCGCCCAAGCCGTCCGGGCCCGATGCCTGCCCGATTTTCCAGTTCTTCACCTGGCCGCCCAGCGGAGCGTCGTTCGGGGGCGTCTATAACCCCTTCGACACCACCCCGGGCAACGAGCCCTTTGTCGACACCCCGGAGGCCTATCTGGAGACCTCCGAATACCAGGACATCAGGAAGATGATCACCTCGCTGCGCCCGGCGGGGCAGTAGGGCCGGCCCGGGCTCATGGCGAGGCGACGGCTCACAGCGGCTGCGGTTCCGGCTCCGTTTGTTTCGGCGCTGGTGCTCGCGGCCCTGCTGCTGGCCGGCTGCGGCTCACCGGCGGCGCCCCCTGCGACATCCGGCGCTGCGCCGGAGGCAACGTCCGCAGGTCCGCCTGCCGGAGGCACCCAACCGGGAAATGACCAGCCGGGAAACACCCAGTCGGGAGACTCTTCGCAGGGGACACAGGGAACCACGCCGTCGGAGTCAGCCACGGACACAGCATCGGGAACGGCTCCGGGGAGCACCGCGGCGGCAACCCCGACGACGTCGGCCCTCCCGCCGTCGTCGTCCGGCTGGAAGACGTTCACGACGTCGGACGGGACGCTGAGTTTGGACTACCCGGCCGAGTGGGAGATCCGGGACCCTGCAGGGGAGGCGCCGCTGGGCGGTGAGTTCGTGGACGTTGTGAACGCCGCCGGGAAGCAGATGGCCGCGCTGCGCACGAACATCGTCACGGGCGCCGAATGCGGCGATCAACAGCCCTACTTGCTCATCGACTCTCAGCCGATGCAGGCGCTCGCCGAACCCGGTGCGGCGGACCAGAGCCCGCCGCGCTACGTCTTCGAGGCCCGGGGCGACTTCGGGGCGGCGGAGGCTTCGCCGCCCACCTACGCGTCGTACGGCATCACCATGATGCCGGAGGAGACCGGGCCCACGTCGTGTCCGATGTTTCAGCTCTTCCTCTGGCCGCCCAGCGGCGCGCTGTTCGGGCAGGCGTATGACCCCGGGAAAAACACGACGCCGGGGGACCCCGGGCTGCCGTACCTGGAGAAGGCGAAGCTCTACGCCAGCACGGCGGAGTACCAGGACGTCCGGAAGATGATCACGTCGCTGCGTCCGGCGGGCAACGGCGCGGCCACGGGCACGGGGACTGGCGCCGCGACGGAACCGGCGAAGTAGCTGCGTTAGACGACGCTGGGTTAGACAGCAGGCAGGTGCCGGTGGCGGTGACGGTGTTCCCGGACCGCAGGTGTCGGCGAGGCGTTCCTGCCGCCGCGCTGCCCGGTCCACGGGTTGCTGCTGACCTCCCGGATCAGCCCGGTGCCGGCGCACTCGCGCACGGCCATGATGCCGTCCGCCGCCTGGCGCTTGTCGTCGAATGCTGTGGAAATCGCCAACACGGTCCCGTCGGCGGCAAGGAGCCGGAACCGTACATTGGATTCCGCGTCGGTGAAGATTTCGAACTGTCCAGCCATTGTCTTGTCCTTGTCTAGCGGTGGTGACCGCCGGTGGAGGGTAAGAGCACTTCTTTGTGCTGTTGCCGGGTCTTCGACAAATCGCTGCAGTGCCGGTAGCCACCCTTTCGTGGACGGCGTCCCCGGGAAAGAGGCAAAGGTCCCTTGGTGTCTGGCGGATGAGACTGGGCCGGCAGTACCAAGTCCTGTGTGCCGAAACCGGGCGCCCGGATGGGCGCTACATTGGGAACATGGCGGGCAAACATCCTGTGCAGTTTCCGGCGGATTCCGGCGAGCCGGTGCGGCTGAACGCGCGGGTGTCCGGTGTGGTCCAGGCGGTCGGCTTCCGCTACTGGACGGTCCGGAAGGCCGAGGAACTGGGGCTCAGCGGCACGGTCCGGAACAACACCGACGGCTCCGTGGGCATCGTGGCCGAGGGGCCGCAGTCCGTGGTGCTGGAACTGCGGCGCTGGCTGCGCTCGCCGGAGGCGCCCGGCCGGGTGGAGGACGTCGAAGAATCGGTCTCGGCCGCGACGGGGGAGTTCGGCGGATTCGACGTGGCCTACTAGGGCTGCAGCTTTCCGGTGGCCGGTATCGTGGCCGGTCCGGGGCCGGTCCGGGGCGAAGGACCCTCGGCAGGGGCCCGGTTTCTGAGTAGGGTGGCCCCATGCAGAAGATATCGCTCGATGCCCTTGCCCGGCAGCAGCTGGCTGCCGCGGTTGCGGCACCCAGCGGACGGGCTGCGGACACTGCGTTTGGCGGGCATGAGAAAGTCCTGCGCCAGACCGTCATGGCGTTCAGGGCGGGGACGCAGCTGAGCGAGCACCAGAACCCCGGCGAGGCGACCGTGTTTGTGCTCCGCGGCTGCGTGCGCCTGCGGGCCGGCAACGAATCGTGGCAGGGCAAGACCGGCGATCTGCTCATCGTGCCCGAGGGGCTGCACAGCCTGGAGGCCGAGGAAGATTCGGCGATCCTCATGACCGTGGCGAAAATCAAGACCTGACGGCCCAGCCGCAGGCGGCGAGACCGGTCGAAGCCACTCCAGGGGCCGGATTACCGCAAGGAGCAGGACATGACTGTCATCCCTTTCGACGAGGTCCCAAAGACCCGGCGGTGGTGGGCCAGGGGGGCCTTCGCCGCAGTTGTCCTCGCGGTGGCTGTCCCGTTGGTGGCGGCGGGTTTGGCAGGCACTATTGCGCTGGTCACGACCGGCCTGGGCGCCGTGTTGGTGGCCGTGGCAGCGATCTACTGGTTCCTCATCAGCCGCGGTCTTCTGCGCTGGTTTGCGCTGGCGCTGGCGGTACTCGCACCCCTTGTGGTCGTGGCCCTCTACATCCAGGGGAGCCTGCTCCGGGAGGTGGCGATTGCCGCTGCGCTGGCATTCGTTGCCCTGGTCTGTGCCCGCGCCGCGCTCCGGGAAAGGAGTGAGGGCAAAGCCATGCCCGAGCACCCCGCCCCTGCCTGGCAGCATGCTTTCCTGGTGATGAATCCGCGTTCCGGCGGGGGCAAGGTGGTGAAGTTCGACCTCCAGCGGAAGGCGGAAGAACTCGGCGCCGAGGTGGCGCTTCTTGAGGGACCGGGACCGGTCGACGTCGACGCGTTGGCCCGGCAGGCCGTGGAACGCGGGGCCGATCTGCTCGGCGTCGCCGGTGGGGACGGAACCCAGGCGCTGGTGGCCGGCATTGCGGCCGAGCACAACCTTCCGTTCCTGGTGATCAGCGCCGGCACGCGCAACCATTTCGCCCTGGATCTCGGGCTTGACCGCGAGGACCCGACAGGCTGCCTCGATGCCCTCCGGGACGGGGTGGAGCTTCACGTCGATCTCGGCAAGATCAACGGCCGCACCTTCGTCAACAACGCATCCTTCGGGGTGTACGCCGAGGTGGTGCAGAGCCCTGCGTACAGGGACGACAAGGCCGGTACCGTGCTGGAGATGCTTCCGGACCTGATCAGGGGCGATAAGGGTGCGCGGCTGCGGGCGCAGGCTGACGGGGAGACGGTGGACGGCCCGCAGGCGGTGCTGGTGAGCAACGGTCCGTACGGCAGCAATGACCTCGCCGGCCTGGGCCGCCGAACCCGGCTGGACCGCGGCGTGCTCGGCGCGGTGGCGATTTCCGCCGCCAACACCCGGGAAGCGGTTGGCCTGCTGCGCCGTGCCACGAAGCGCGGCCTGATCCAACGCACCGCGGCGGAGGTGGTGGTCGACGCCGACGTGCCCGATATCCCCGTCGGAGTGGACGGTGAGGCTCTGCTGATGAGCACACCGGTACGGTGCACCATCGAACCCCGCGCACTGCGGGTACTGGTTCCGCGGAACCGTCCGGGCGTCCCGCCGGCCCAACCGGCGCTGGATCTGGTCCGGCTCCGCGAACTGGCGTGGGGCCGGCACGTATCTGCGCCGTCTGCGCCGTCGTCCGCCGTTCCTCCGCACGCCGGCGGGGGATCGTAGCCTCGGCGGGTCTGGCCTGGACCGTGTACGACGGCGACTAGTTGTGCCGTGCCCACAACTGCAGCCACACGAGCAGGCGCGTTTCGGCGTCGTCGAGGTCTATGCCGAAGAGCGGCTCCACCCGGGACAATCGGTACCGGACCGTGTTGACGTGCACATCCAGCGACTTGGCGGCGTCGATCGCGTTTCCGCCCCAGCTGAGGTAGGCGTAAATGGTCTCCTCGAAGGACTTCCTATGCTGTTCGTCGTACGCCGCGATGCTCAGCGCATGCGCCCCGGGCAGTTGGCCGGCGGCCGTCAGCGCCGAGACGAACTGACGCAGCAGCAGACGCGAGCCGAGGGAGTCGTCGTCGGCCACGATGTCATCCGAATCCGCGGCGATGCGCCCCTCCGCGACGTTGCGCACAAGTTCGGACAAGACCAGTTCCGCGTTGACCCTGGAGTCCTCCAGCCGGTCGATCGTCGCCGCGGCGCCGAGCGCGGCCAGGACCGGGCGTGCGAGCAGCCGCCGCGCATTCTGCACAATTTTCAGAAGCGCGGTGCGCTGGAAGTGGCGTGAGGTTTCGGTGGTTTGCGGCAGGACGATGTACACGATGTTGTCCGAGAGCCCGCAGACGGCCGAGGGCAGCCGGATGGCGCAGGCGGTCCGGATGGTGTCGAAGAGCCGGAGGCGGGACTGCAGCGTTTCGGCCGCGATGGCCTCGGACGGCCAGACGCCCAGGGCCGCAACCCGGATCGACGGCGCCGAGATCCCGAGCCTGATGGCGGCCAGTTCGGCGCGTTTCGGATCGAACAGCAGCGGCTGGACGAGATCGATCTGGCGGGTCAGGTTCGAGACGTAGGTGGTCCGTTTGTGCAGGATGTGGAGCGCGGCCACGTTGGCGGCTTCGCGCAGGATCCGGTTGGCGTCCTCGTTGTGGTGGTCCGCCAATTCAAGGAGCCAGAGCGAGCCCAGAACGGAGTCGCCGGCCCGGATCGCTATGGCCGTGCGCCGGAGCGAGGGATCCTGCGTGGCCACATCCAGCGCATCGGTGGAGGCATGGACACGGCGGTAATCGTTGTCCGTTTCCAACGAATGCGGCACCTGCAGGCTCAGGATGGAGCTCCGGCGCGTCTCGTCAATGGGCTGGTCCGGGAGGGTGGAATACGCCAGGATCGTCTGCTCGGGATCGGCGATCGCGATGGCGCCGCCGGCCTGGGCCGCCACCGTGTTGGCGAGGTCGAACAGGTCTCCGGGCCGGATGTCCACCAGGGTCCGGCCCGATTGCCGGTGCGGGACCACTGCGGCGTCCATGATCTCCGCGAGCTGGTTCCAGGGCACCGAGTCGGAGGCCCGGAACAGCGCCATCCCGTTGTCCCGGGCGGCTGCCCGCAGGACTTCGTCCGAGGTGCCGTTGGATTTGTAGACGATCGCCACGTACCCGGCGTCGCTGAGTTCCCGCACTTTCGCGCCCAGACGCTTCCCGGAAAGGGACAAACCAATGGCCAGGGCAACGGCACCCGGGAACTTGGCGGGCCGCGCCGTCGAGTCGTAGAGAACCGAGCCGGCGACAATCTGCCGGTCATCTGACGGCATTTCCACGAGGCTGAGTATTTCCGAGCCCGCCGAGCGGGCGACGTCGGCCAGGGTAGGCAGCGCGTGCGTCTTCACCTCCGATGCCGTCACCGGGACACCCAAGAAGCTGTTTGGTATTCGCTACTAATGATTGGCCCTTCAATTTGTCGATAACTCCATGGTGATGCGGAGCTTCATTTCCTACGCTGAACCATAACGCAGCACAGTTCAACGGAAGGCCGTCATTGAAAATCAGCGAAGCCAGGCAACTCGTCCAGGTGAAGGCCCCCGTCCTGTCCCGCCAACGGCGCGTGCTGGCGGGCGCCTACAACGTCGAGGAATTCCGGAAAGCGGCACGCAAGGTCCTGCCTGCCGGGATTTTCGACTATCTCGACGGCGGATCCGAAGACGAAGTGACGCTCCGCCGCAACCGGGCCGTCTTCGACGCCTGGGCCCTCATGCCCAGCTGGGGCCCGGTGTCCGGACCCGACACGACGACGACCCTGCTCGGAGAAGAAAGCGCGCTGCCGCTGACCTTGACCCCCACCGGGGCGACCCGGCTGTTCCATCCCGAGGGCGAGCTGGCCGTCGCGGCCGCCGCGGACYGGGCCCGCATCCCCTATGGGCTGGCCGGGCTGAGCACCGTGCCCATGGAAACCATCGCAGAGCACCACCCGTCCCTTGACCGCTGGTTCAACTTTGGCCTCACCTCCGACGCCCAGGCGATGAAGAACAAACTGGCCCGCTGCAAGGCAGCCGGATTCAACACCTTGATTGTCGGCGTCGACACGCGGGCACTGGGTTCCAGGGAACGGGACCTCCACAACGGATTCACCGCCCCTCCCGCGCTCACGCTGTCAACCATCGCGGACATCGCCCGGCGCCCTTCCTGGTGGGTCAACTTTTTGAAGTCGGACGGCATCAGCTTCCCGAACCTGGATCCGCAGAGCCCCGCCGCCTCCTCCGTGGTGACCCCGACCATGTGGCAGCACATCCTGGGCCACTCGGATGCCAGCAGCGGCTGGAAGGAACTTGAGGCCCTGCGGCAGGCCTGGCACGGCAAAATCGTACTCAAGGGCTGCGTCAACCCGGCCGACGTCGCGAAGGCCTCCCGGATTGGCCTGAACGCCGTCCAGTTGAGTAATCATGGCGGCCGCCAGCTCGATCACATGCTGAGCCCCATGGACGTCCTCCAGGAATCGCGGCAACGGGTGGACGATTCGATCGAGATCTATGTGGACTCGGGCATCCGCCGGGGGAGCGACATCCTCAAGGCGCTGGCGCTGGGGGCCGATGCCTGTTCGATCGGCCGGGCCTACCTGTACGGGTTGGTGGCGGCCGGCTCACCGGGCGTCGGACGCATCATCGACATCTTCGGGGATGAACTGCGGCGTACGATGACGTTAGTGGGCGTCTCCAGTATTTCCGAGTTGAAGGCCCGGGGCGGGGAAATTCTTCGGGATATTCGTCATTCCGGAGAACTTCTTGAGACAAGAGCGTCGGAAAATACGAATTCTTGAGTTTTGAATAAGCAGTCATGCAGTGCCCTCCCGCAGCGTTGCGGGAGCCTAGAGAATCCCTGAACAGCTAAGGAAGCCATGCGCACCCGATACCTTCTTCCCGTTCTGACCATAGCCACGGCGCTCTCGCTCTCGGGCTGTGTCAACAACAGCGAACCCGCCGCCACCGGCTCGGCATCCGGTAGCGCTGACGCCATCGACGTGCAAAAGAATGACTCCATTGCTGCCTCGCTCCCGGAAAAAATGAAGAGCTCCGGCGTGCTCAACGTCGGCATGGCCAACAACTACCCGCCCAACGAGTTCAAGGACGATAACGGCGAACCGGCAGGCTGGTCCGTGGACCTCACCAATGCCCTGGGCAAGGTTATGGGGTTGAAGGTCAACTTCGACATCGGCACCTTCGATAACATTCTGCCGGCGGTGAAGGCAGGGAAGGATGACATGGGAATGTCGTCCTTCTCCGACACGCTGGAACGCGAAAAGCAGGTGGATTTCGTGAACTACTACTCGGCCGGCATCCAGTGGGCGTCGCCCAAGGGCAAGAATGTGGACCCGAACAACGCCTGCGGGCTTAAGGTCGCCGTCCAGGCCACCACCTATGAGGACACGCATGAGGTGCCGGCCAAGTCGAAGGCGTGCACGGATGCAGGCAAGCCGGCGATCACCATTTTCAAGTACGACGCGCAGGACCAGGCAACCAACGCCCTCGTGGTGGGGCAGGTCGATGCGATGAGCGCCGATTCGCCCGTGACTCTGTATGCGATCTCCAAGACCAAGGACAAGCTGCAGACCGCCGGCGACGCCTTTGAGGTGGCGCCGTACGGGATGCCCGTGGCCAAGGGCAGCGAATTTACCCCGGTCCTGCAGAAGGCGTTGCAGGCACTGATCGACGACGGTACGTACAACAAGATCCTGTCCAAGTGGGGCGTCGAGTCCGGTGGCGTCAAGACAGCAACTCTCAACGTGGCAGCCAAAGGGTGATAGCAAATGAGCGAGCCGGAATCCGACAGGATGATTGAGTCGGAGCCTGACAGGAAGCTGCGGGCCCGGGGTGGGCAGGACACGGACAACTCGCCGGCGGAGGCGATCGTGGCGATCCCGCTGCGGCACCCGTGGCGGATCGTGATTGCCGTGGTTCTGCTGCTGGGGTTGGCGGTATTTGTCCTGGACGCCGCCCAGCGCTCGGACTATGGCTGGCCGGATGTGGGCAAGTATATTTTTGACCGCAGGATCAGCCAGGCCGCGTGGGTGACGTTGTGGCTGACCATCTACTCGATGATCGGTGCGATCGTCATCGGCCTGCTGCTGGCCATCATGCGGCTCTCACCAAATCCGGTGCTCAAGAGCATTGCCTGGCTGTACATCTGGATCTTCCGCGGAACCCCTGTCTACGTGCAGTTGGTGTTCTGGGGCATCGTGGCCCTGATCTACCCGGTGTTCACGCTGGGGATTCCGTTCACGACGCCGTGGGTCACCGTCCCGAACGAGATCTTCACGAACCTGTTCATTACCGCCGTGATCGGGCTGGCCTTGAACGAGGCCGCCTACATGTCTGAAATCGTGCGTGCCGGCCTGCTGTCCGTGGACGAGGGCCAGGCGGAGGCTTCGACGGCCCTGGCCATGTCCTGGGGCCAGACCATGCGGTATGTGGTGGTTCCGCAGGCCATGAAAATCATCATTCCGCCGACTGGCAACGAAGTGATTTCAATGCTCAAGACCACCTCCCTGGTGGCCGCGATCCCATTGAGCATTGACCTCTACGGGGTGTCCCGCGGCATTTCAGCCGTGACGTTCACTCCCGTCCCGCTGCTTATTGTTGCTTCGCTCTGGTACCTGCTCTTCACCTCCGTACTCATGGTCGGGCAACACTTCATCGAAAAGCGGTTCTCCCGCGGAACCGGACGGATCAAGACAGGCAAGGCACCCGCCGCGCCCGAACCGGCGCCGACGGCCGGACCTGGCGCGCCGGGTGCACCGCTCGGTACAGACTTTGGAGGTAAGGGATGACGGGCGTGCCAATGGTTCTTGCGGAGAAGGTTTCCAAGAATTTCGGATCCAACAGGGTCCTGCGTGGGATCAGCCTGGAGGTCGACCCCGGGGAAGTTCTCTGCATCGTGGGGCCCAGCGGTTCCGGTAAGTCGACCTTCCTGCGGTGTATCAACCACTTGGAAGTGGTTGACGGCGGCCGGCTTTCGGTCGACGGACAGCTGGTCGGCTACCGCCAAAAAGGCGAGAAGCTCTACGAACTCAAGCTCAAGGAAGCTGCTTTCCAGCGCCAGGAAATCGGAATGGTGTTCCAGCGGTTCAACCTGTTCCCGCACCTGACCGCGGTGGAGAACATCATTCTTGCTCCCATGCGGGTGAAGAAGATTTCCAAGGCCGCTGCCACGGCAAGGGCCATGGAATTGCTGGAGCGTGTGGGGCTGGGGGACAAGGGCGATGCCTATCCGGCGCACCTCTCTGGCGGCCAGCAGCAACGGGTGGCCATTGCCCGTGCCTTGGCCATGGACCCCAAGCTGATGCTCTTCGACGAACCGACCAGTGCCTTGGACCCGGAGCTGGTGGGCGAGGTCCTCGATGTCATGAAGGGACTGGCCAAGAGCGGCATGACAATGATTGTGGTGACCCATGAGATGGGGTTCGCCCGCGAGGTGGCCGACACCCTGGTCTTCATGGACGACGGCGTGGTGGTGGAGGCCGGGGCTCCCCGCCAGATCCTGAGCGATCCCCAGCACGACCGGACCAAGGCGTTCCTCTCCAAGGTGCTGTGACGTCGAAGGTTGACGGCGCGGCGGTGAGCCCTGGCCTCTCTGGCGCGGTGGCTTCGCCGCCGCGCCAGTGCAACACTGAATCCGTGGACAGCCTCGCGGACAGCAAGATCTGGGCGGACTACAACGCCGCCCAGGCAACCCGTGGGGTGCGCACGCTGTGCCTCGACGCCATGGCCTTCGCCGGCCCGGGGAACGGCCGCCGCGCCATAGATCTGGGCTGCGGCGCGGGCAAGGAAACACTGGCGCTGCTCGACGGCGGCTGGCGGGTCCTCGCCGTCGATTCACAGCCGGACACCCGGGACAAGCTGCTCGCAACTGTGCCCGCGGCGCTCGCCGAACAGTTGGACGTCGAGCTAAGCCCGTTCGAGGACCTTCCGCCGCTCCCGGAGGCGGGGCTCATCCTGGCCAGCTATTCGCTGCCATTCGTCCACCCCGAAAACTTCGCCCGGCTTTGGCGGATGCTGCTTGGGGCGCTGGGCCCTTCCGGCGTCATTGCCGTGAATCTGTTCGGCGAGCGGGACTCCTGGGCCGCCATTCCCGAATGGAACTTCCACACCGAAGCTGAGGCCAGGGGCTTGTTCGAGGGACTGGATATCCTCACGTTCGAGATCTACGATGCCGACGGCCAATCCTTCCGCGGTCCCAAGCACTGGCACATTTTCGACGTCATCGCCCGGAAACCCTGACGCCGGGCAAGACCCTTATCCGGCAGGACTTCCGCCTGACCTGATCGACCGAAGAGGTCTCCGAGAGGAGCAGTACGTTATGGGTGATGCCTTCAACGCCGTGGATGGTGTCCGAATTTCCTTTCAGGAGCAGGGCGCCGGCCCCACTATCGTTCTGGTGCACGGTTCAGGGCTGTCCCGTGCCATTTGGCGGGGACTGGGCTACACGAAGGCCTTGCAGGAGCGCTTTCACGTGGTGACTCTGGATTTGCGGGGACACGGCCGCAGCGACAAGCCGCAGCACGAAGACGCCTACAGCATGGACCTGCTCGTCGGGGATGTTGTGGCAGTCCTGGACGCCGCCGGCGCGCAGGCAGCCCATTACGTGGGGTATTCTGCCGGCTCGCGAGTCGGATTCTCACTGCTGGCCAGCAGTCCCGAGCGTGTCAAGACATTTACGGCTGCGGGCGGCACGTACCGTTCCCCGGCTGGGCAAATCGAATCGATCTTTTTCCCCGGATATGACCAGGCCCTGGACCGGGGCGGCATGCCGGAATTTCTGCGCCAATGGAGTATCGCCACGGGCCGTGACCTGGATCCGCAGACGGCCGCCGCGCTGCTGGCCAACGACCCCGCGGCCTTGCGCGCCTACTTCCGGCGGAGTGAGGACGAACCCGGAATCCCGGAGGCGGTCCTTCGGACAATGGACACCCCCACCTTGCTGCTCGCCGGCACGGAAGACCCGCTTCGGTATGCGGACTCGGAACGGGCGGCCCAGCTCATGCCCAGGGCCCAATTTCAGGCACTGCCTGGCCGCAACCACGGGCAGACCTTGGTTCCCGCCGGCCCGGTCATCAGCATGGTCACGTCATTCATCACCTCGGCGGCCAGCCCGGCGAACAACGGCTAGACATGGAGGGCTGGCGCCAGATTGACGACGACGGCGGCATGCGTCGTCCGGTTCGATTTCGGCCGGCGTCGTAGGACAGACTGTTGCCGTGAGCAACTCTCCCCGTGCAGGCCTGGCCGTCGCCGGACTCAGCCTCGGCACGTCGCTGAACCCGTTGAATTCGTCTATGATCGCTGTCGCCCTGGTGGTGCTGCGCGAGGACTTCGGGCTCGACGTCGCCACGGTCACCTGGGTGATCACGGCGTTCTACCTCACCTCCGCGGCCGGCCAGCCGCTGATGGGCCGGCTGGCGGACCGCTTCGGCCCGCGGCGTCTGTTCCTGCTGGGCATGGCCCTGGTGGCAGTGACCTGTGCGCTCGCGCCTTTTGCGCCCAACTTCGCGCTGCTCTGCGTAGCGCGGGCGTTCATGGCCCTCGGCACCGCGACGGCGTACCCGAGCGCCGTCGTCATGGTCGCCGCGCTGGCGCGGGAGGCGAACGTGAAGTCCACCCGGCCGCTGGGCCGGATCCAGATGGCGAACACGTCGGCGGCCGCCGTCGGGCCCGTGGTGGGCGGCCTGCTGGTGAGCCTCGTGGGCTGGCAGGCGTTGTTCCTGATCAACGTCCCGCTCTCGCTGCTGGCGATCCTTGTGGTCCGGCGCTTTGCCCCGGCCGACGGTGCCCGGGAACGCGGCCGGGTGTCGGAACTGGTGCGCGACTCTGACCTGCCCGGGATTGGGGCCTTCATCGGTGCCCTGGTGCTGGTGATGATGRCGATGCTGAATGTGCTGCCCGCCTACCGGTGGTGGCTGCTGGGCGGCGGGCTGCTCCTCGCGGCGCTGTTCGCGTGGCGGGAGCTGCGGTTCAGCCCGCCCTTCCTTGACCTGCGGCTGCTGGGCCGCAACCGGCCGCTGCTGCTGGTCTACCTGGGTTTTGCGCTGTTCAACGGCGTCTACTACTTCGCGTTCTTCGGTTTGCCGCAGCTGCTGCAGACCGCGGGCGGCTACAATCCCGGCGTCGTGGGCCTGCTGATGCTGCCGCTCGCCGCGATCTCCGTGGTCGGGACGCCGTTCGCGGTCCGCGCCATCGACCGGTTCGGCGTGCGGCGGGTGCTGATCGCCGGCGTCGTGCTGCTCCTCGTCGCGTCTGCGGCGATGTGGCTGCTGACGGTGTCCCTGGCCGTCCCGCTGGTGCTCGCGCTGACCGCCCTGCTGGGTGTGCCGTATTGCGTGGTCGCCATTTCCTCGAGCCAGGGCATGTACGTGTCCACCCGGCCGGAGGAGCGCGGGGTGGCCGCCGGGATCTTCCAGACCTGCCGCTACCTCGGCGCGATCACGGCCACCGTGCTGATCGGCATCTTCTATGGGAGCGGCGTGACGCAGGCGAACTGGGGGCTGATGGTGTTCGTGATGCTGGGGCTGGGCGCGGTGGTGCTTGTCGTGTCGCTGCAGTGGCGGGAGCGGAGGGCCTGAGGTCCGGCGTTGCGCGAGCCAACGTCTACTCCCCGCCGGATAGGCCCTGACTGTCAATCCGATACTGCCGCAGGGTGTCGGACCGGGACGGGTGTCTGAGCTTCTCCATCGCGGTGACCTCGATCTGGCGGATGCGTTCTCGGGTCATGCCGTAGGTTTCCGCTACCGCGGCTAAGGTTTTCGCTCCGCCGCCCGTGATGCCGAAGCGCATCGCAATGACCTGGGCTTCCCGGACCTCGAGCGTGCTGAGTGCGGCATGTACCTGTGTATTCATCTGTTGATGGAAGAGCGCATCGGTTGCGTCGTGGTCGGAGGAAACCAACAGCTGTTCGGCGAGGGCTTCGGTCCCGCCCCGGCCGTCGGGCACCCACGAGTCCAAGGAACAGGCCGGCCGGTCCACGGAAAGCAGACACTCAACCTTTCCGATTGGAATTCCGGTCAGTTGGCTGAGATCTTCCTTGTTGCAGACGGTCCCTGTCATGGCGGCCGTCCGTTGCGCTGACCGTATCTTCTGCAGCTGGTCGACGACGTTGCCCGGCAGCCGGATCAGGCGTGCCTGTTCAGCCAGCGCCTTGAGGATGCCGCCGCGGATGCAGAATGTGGCGTGGGTGGAGAATCTGAAACCCTTGGTGAAGTCGAACTTGCAGACAGCCGTATGGAGTCCCAGGTTTCCTTCCTGGATCAAGTCCTCAAAGTCGAGGCCCCGGTGGGTGTAGTGCTTGGCGATCGACACGACGAGCCGGAGGTTGGCGTGGAACAACGTGTCGGCGGCACGCTGGCCCAGAAGGATGATGGTCCGAAGGTCGGCTGTATCCTGGCCGGGCCGCGATGTGCCATCCACCAAGAGCCGTTCCGCGAATAGCCCCGCCTCGATTTCTTGCGCCAGTTCCACTTCCTGCTCGGCGGTGAGCAAATCGTATTGGCCCAGGCGGCGCAGGTAGTCAGYGACGGCGTCATCGGTCAACCCGCCACCGGCTTGCGGATGTTGCGCCCGGCCAGCGTCATCCGAATCGAACGCTTCAGGGACCCAAGCACCTGCCGCGGGCAGGGACGGTGCCCTGCCGATTGCCTCGTGGATTGGGTCAGCCATGTCATCCCCTGCCGGACGGTTCATGCTCGTGAAGGCAGACTACGTGGCCGGTGTGACAATATTCGGGTGGCAGGGGCGGGCACAACAAACGGGGGTAATCAGCGCATCTTGACACCCTTGAAGCCTCGGAATATCTTCTGCCTTAACGAGGCAATTCGCCCCGTTTCCCATCAATTTCAGCGCTCAGCCCGGGCGCATCTGCCGGGGCCCATGGATAGTGCCGGCGGACAGCCACAACGGTCTCTTGCACCTGAAGGAGCCCACAATGTCCAGCACGTTGATCAATCGCTTCTACTCGGAAGTTCTCGCCGGCGGCAACCTCGCCCTCGTCGATGAAATGATCACGGACGACTTCATCGACCATGAACCGGCGTTCCCCGGACAGCCGCCCGGCAAAGAGGGCGCACGGTTCTTCGCCAGTGCCATCCGAAACGCATTCCCCGACATCTCGGTCAAGGAAGCCGAACCGACTCTCTCCGATGGAAACCTTGAGGCTGCCCATGTTGTAATGACCGGCACCCACAAGGGCGACCTGATGGGTATTGCGGCGACCGGCAAAACGGTCGAATTCGGCGGGACCGACATCGTCCGCGTCCAGGACGGTAAGATCGCCGAGCACTGGGGCAGCACGGACACCATGAGCCTCATGCAGCAGATCGGAGCCCTGCCGGAATAACAGCCGGCGCCATGTTCTCGCTGGCCCGGGACGATTAGGCGTCGAGTATTTTCCGGGCGTGCGCATACAACGGGAAGGTGCAACGGATGGTTGGAACGTGACGTGCGGCGCCTGCTGCCTTCCAACAGCAACACGGGGTCACTTACGGCCCATCCCGGCAGCTGGGATGGGCGCAAAGTGACCCCGCGTTGCTCTTGGATGACGGCGTCGGCAGGGCTGGGAGCGGCGCCGGCCGAGGCATCTTGACACCCTCGAAGCACGGGAATATCTTCTGCCTTAACGAGGCGTTTCGCCCGTTCCTCACTCGAATTTTCACACTGTTGCTCGGCGCTCTACGCGGATCGCTGATGCCTGCCTGCGGAGCCAAACCTGACTGCTGAGTCAAAACGGGGGGTCCCTCCGGGGTGGTCTGCGCATGCTGCCGGGGCACTGCGCTGGGGGGGGGGGGATCTAAAATTCGGTCTCGCGCCAACAAGGAGTCGGAAATGTCTGAAGGTGTTGGATTGATTGAGCGGTTTTACAGGGACGTCATTGAGAGCGGAAACCTCGCCCTCGTTGATGAGTTGGCCGCGGACAGCTATGTGGATCACGAAGAGGCCCTGCCCGGGCAACCGCCGGGCAAGGACGGCGTCAAGTTCTTCGTGAACACGATGCGGTCGGCTTTCCCGGACATCAAGGTCAAAGAGATCGAGCCCAAGGTGATGGCTGGAAACCTGGAGGCATGCCATGTGATTCTCACGGGTACGCATCGCGGGGAACTGGCCGGCATCCCGGCAACGGGCAAGAGCGTCGAGTTCGATTGCACTGACATCATCCGTGTCGAGGACGGAAAAGTGGCCGAGCACTGGGGCACGACGGACAACCTGGGCCTCATGCAGCAGATTGGTGCCGTGGCCGTTGCCTGAACCAGGCGACAAACAACAGGGCCGGCGCGATCGCGGCCGGAACACGCAATATCAGCACGCAATAAAAAGGCTGTCCACGTTCCCCACAGGGAAACGCGGACAGCCGTTCGACGTCGACGGCGGTTCGATCAGAGGGGCTGTCAGCGCCCGGCGATGTGCCCGGCAATGTACTCGGCATCGCGTCCCACACCGGCCACGACCGCCGAGCTGTGCCCGGTGAGCCACGGCAGGCCCACGGCGTAGAGGCCAGGGTAGTCGGTGACGCCGCGGCTGTGGCGGGGGTAGTTCCATTCGTCCAGTACGGGGATGTCCAGGATGCCGAAGTCGAGCCGGTATCCGGTGGCCCACAGGACGGACGTAACGCCCTCCGCTGCCAGGTTCAACCGTGCCGGCTCTGGGGGAAGCCAGTCGTCCGCCGGCCGGAGTTCGGCCTCCGGCGCTTCGATCCCAGCAGCGGCAATGTACGCATCGAGCATCGGTCGGAGGCGCTGGCTGAAGCCGGCCTCAATGGTGGCGAGGCGTTCGGCGAGGTCATCGCTGAAGACGAGGTCGCCGTCGTCGGCTGCGTCCAGGTGGCCGTGCAGCCGGATTCCGCGGCGGCCCAAATCCCGTAGGTGGATGTCATGGCCGCCGTCGGCGCCGGACAACAGCGGGTTGCAGGCAAACCGAGCCGCGGGTGAGGGCAGCCGCTCCACGGAAAGTCCGTTCAGCCCGTGCTCGGGGCCGTGCAGTCCGAGCTGCATCATCCAGTAGAAGGTGTCCCTGCCGCGGTACCGGCGCGGGGCCTCCGGGCAGGTGGACACCGCCAGATGGACCTCGCGGCCGGCTGCCAGCAGCTCCTCGGCGATCTGGCCGCCCGACTGGCCGGTGCCCACAATCAGCACAGCGCCGTCCGGCAGTTGGCCCGGGTTGCGGTACTCGTCGGTGTGACGTTGCACGATGTGCCCCGGCAACCGTGCGGACAACGCGGGGATTTTCGCTTTCTGGAAGCCGCCGGTGGCCAGCACCACGTTGCGCGCCCGCCAGCTGCCCTGGGTTGTTTCCACGGCGAAGGCATCGCTGTCCGCGGCGGGGATGCGCGTGACGTCCGTGCCGGTGCGGACCGGCGCGCCGATGGCCTCCGCGTAGTGCCGGAAATAGTCCACCACGGCATCGCGCGGCATAAAGGCGTCCGGGTCCGGACCGGAGAAGGGCATGCCCGGCAGCGACAGCGAGAAATTCGGGGTGTTCAGGTAGAACCCATCCCACCGGTC
The DNA here is from genome assembly GCF_056397425.1 of Arthrobacter sp. 05N33_2. Taxonomy (NCBI): domain Bacteria; kingdom Bacillati; phylum Actinomycetota; class Actinomycetes; order Micrococcales; family Micrococcaceae; genus Arthrobacter; species Arthrobacter sp. 05N33_2. The sequence goes on along the minus strand of NZ_JBFTNJ010000020.1, from coordinate 2,582 downwards.
CTGCCAGGCACCGCCCAGGGCGGCGCGCCGTTCCAGTACCTGATGCGCGACGCCGGCCAGGTCGAGCCAGTAGCTCATGGCCAGACCCGCCTGGCCTCCGCCCACCACGAGCGTGTCCACTTCAGCGTCCATCTCCGCCCACCACCTCGATCAGTGCACATGCGCGAGGAGCGCGATCCCGGGAGAATGCTGGCCCGCGGAGGCCTCCATGCGAGGAGCTTACGCCGGGTCTGGGTCCAGGCGTAGGGGTTTTGACGACGGCGGGGCGGCCACTTCTGTGGCCGCCCCGTCTATCGAGGTGCTAGCTCGCAGCCGGGTAGGCCTTGGGGAGCTTCAGGCCGCGCTCTTCCAGAACGGTGCGCAGGCGGGTGGGGTAGTCGCTGATGATGCCGTCCACGCCGAGGTCCATCAAGCGAGTCATGTCCGCCGTGGTGTTGACGGTCCAGGGAATGACCGGCAGGCCGAGCTCGTGGGCTTCCTTGATCATGCCCGGGGTGACGGAGCTGAAGGTGGGCGAGATGACGTCGTAGCCCTGGGCTGCCGCTGCCTTGGCGAGCGAGCCGCCATAGGTGTCGATGTCGATGCCGCCGAGGTTGGGGCTGGCGCCGGGCTTGCCGACCTCGAGCCAGGCGTCGCCGCTGGACAAGGCGACGAGCGGCAGTTGCGGGGCGATCTTCTTGGTCAGGTTCAGCGAGAACCAGTCGAATGACTGCACGGTGCTGCGCCCGGCCATGCCGGCGGTGTAGATCTCCGTGACCACGGCCTTGGTCAGGGCCACCATGCCCTCGCCGCCGGACTTCCCGTCCTCCACCTTGGTCTCGATGTTGAAGCTGACCTTCTTGGCGTCGGTGTCGCGGACCAGCTGGAAGACGTCCTTGAGCTCGGCGATCCGGTTGCCCTCGATCATGTCCTGCTCCGGGAACCCCTTGAGCTGGGTGAATCCGCAGTCCAGGGTCTTGATCTGCGCGAGCGACAGCTCGGCGACCCGGTCGCCGACGTAGGGGTACTGCGCGTCGCCGGGAGTCGCCGGCGCGGTGTCGCGGCACTTGTCCGCCTGGATGGTGTCGTCATGCCAGACGATCACCTTGCCGTCGGTGGTCAGGTGGGTGTCCAGTTCCAGCGTGGACACGCCGAGCTTCAGCGAGTTGGCGAACGCGGCCAGCGATTCCTCGGTCCATTCGCCGCGGCCGCCGCGGTGCGCCTGCAGGTCAAAGGAGCCGTTGCTCTCGTTGGTCTTGATTGCCGTTGTTGCCTCTGCGGCCTTTGTTGTGGCGGCGTTCGACGACGGCGAGCCGGCTTCGGGGTTTGAAGCGGCGACGGCGGGGCTCGCCAGCGAGGCGATGAGCGCGGCGGTGGCCACGGCTGTCAGGGGTGTGCGCATGGTGATGGTTCCTCCCGGGTGACGTTACCGGCGTCGTGCCGGCGACCCGACCACCGTAGGGAGGTGAGATGGACTGTTGTGTGCGGGGAGCTGGACCGGGAGTGAACACGAGGAAACCGGGCAGGGCGACGGGCCTGGAGACGCGAAAGACCGTTCGTGTTCCGGACGGATCATGACCCTGCAGGTACTCCGCAGCGGGTCAGGCTTCCTTAGGTGCCGCCACCCAGGACCGCCTGCAGTTTCTCGAACGACTCGGTCCACCCGKYGCGGTGCAGTTCGAGGCGTTCGTCCGTCAGGAACGGTCCCTGCGAAAGCACCAGGCGCGTGCCTGTGCCGGTACTCCCGAGTGAGAGGTCGACGACGGTTTCCCGGTCGGTTGGCGCCGGTTCCTCCCAGCGGAAGGTGTACACCAGTCGCCAAGGGGGATCGATCTCCAGGAACTCGCCTGAGAGGTGGAACGGTTCGCCGTCCGGTGGGGTCATGCTGAATCGGTAGCGGCCGCCTTCGGTGAGGTTGACGTCGGCCGCAGGGATGATGAAGCCGTGCGGACCCCACCACTTCACCAATTCGGCCGATTCCGTCAGCATCCTGAAGATTTCTTCCGGGGGAGCGGCGAGCGTGCATTCCAGGTTCAGGACCAGGCCGCCAGTTTCCGCGTTCCCGGTTGCCTCATTAACGGACTCCGCATTCATCCTTCAACTCTGGCATCGTGCGGCCACCGGCGGAAGTGGACCGGCGCCCGCCGCCCGTCAGGCTGCAGGCGCCAGCACCTTGCTTTCCGTCACGGCCTGTTGGAACGGCGCTTTGCAGCTCCCTGTTCGAAGAGCGCCCCTCAGCCCAATGCCGGTCACCCCTGTTTCCGCAAGACCAAATCGGTCCATAATGACCACATAACTTCGGGGACCCCTCGCGCTGGTGATGGGTGGCGCGGCGTTGGAGAGTCCCAGGTGGCTGCCCCCGGCTCGGTGCAGGGGCGGTCACGGGCTCCGGACAGGTACTCCGGGGACCGAAACCGGGGGGAGCATCGCCATCGCTGCGGTCATCAACGCACTGAAGGGAATCATCATGTTCAAGGATTCAAACATCATCGCTGTCCTCCCCGCGAAGGACATCAACAGGGCGAAGGAGTACTACCGGGACAAGCTGGGAATCGAACCCTCCGAATCCATGGAGGAGGGCAGCGTCATGTACAGCTGCGGCC